>JAOZIA010000006.1 GCA_026014585.1 Candidatus Bathyarchaeota archaeon
ATTCTCGCTTCATCCTGCACCCGGAAACCGGTTTCGATTCTCCATCGTTTCTTGTAGGTTGGAATAACATATTCCAGATCAATAGACTCCTGATTCGTAGCAAATGCCCAATCATATGACTTTTCAGACTTTTTATCGAATATCTGCTTGAGAAGTGCGAGTGTTGTCTCCCCTCGAAACATCGTCTTGTCTTTATTGACCTCGAGTTCATATCGGATCTTTTTCTTCTCTCCAATATCCAGCAATTCTATCTCTTTTTTGATTTTCTCGTTTTTTGGAGCGAAAATCAGATAAGGCACCTCGGCATGTGTCAGAGTCAGCATCAGATCTTTGCTAAAGAATCCCCGGTCAAATACCGTGAGTTCAACGGAATTCACCAGTGGTTCAACCAGAGCAAGACACCAGGTCACTGTTGTTGCCATATTGTGGCCAAGATGCACAGGAACTGATAAAAGCGGAATCTTCTGGGGAATATCAGAATTAATGATGGCGCATGAGAGGAACTTGAACTTCCCGGTAACCCCATGTTCACCCGTATATCCATGTATCCAGAACCCCTGAACATCACCATAAAAATCCTCTTCGGTATAATCAAAGGCTAAAACAACGTTTTTATTGGCAAGATCAAATCGTGTACCCAGTCGCTCGACCGTCATCCGATACTGCCAGACAATGTGTGATGTCGTGACATTCTTGATGGCGAGGTGGAGTGAATCTGCCCTGTTGCCGACGGTTTCGATATAGGTATTTGCAACCGCTGCTTTGAGGAGGTCCCGGTTATACTGGAATCCAGAGAGTGTAGGTCCTTTAAACGGGAGTTTCAGTGCCCGATCGACGAATGTATCGAGTGTTTTAAGCGTCCTGAACAATCGTGCATCACTGAGTTTCATAGTATTACCAGGTAGACTGTTCTGTCCAGGTATTCCTTGGGGCAGTCCACTTTTGCGCTATTCCCGAATTTGGTGACTTTTCGAATGAGAAATCCCTGAATATTCTCGATCTCGATCCGGGTAGCAGGATTTAGTTCAACTTTCTTCATTGGA
>JAOZIA010000007.1 GCA_026014585.1 Candidatus Bathyarchaeota archaeon
ATGAATGGGATACAGAATCGAAATTAATCAGAGTTACCTGTTCGAGTTGTGGCTATAAAGTTACTTTGAAACCAATGCCTAAGAAACCTTAAAAATTGTAGAGTTTTTCTAAGCGGGTTTTTGCTTCTTTTTCTTCTTGGTCTTTTCGCTTTTTTAATTCGGCATCCATCGGGATAATACGGTACTGTCTATCAGGGGGTTCTACATTGGCAAGAATCCACTGCTTTTCTGAATTTTTCAAACTTAACACCGTACACAGGCTATAGCAGTATTTGCCGTTTTCCCACCAATGCTTATCCTCAATCTCCACAAATTCAAAAGTCGATTGCATTGTCTGCACTGGTTTTACTTTCTTTTGAAAAGGATTAGGATTAAATAATTTATGCTCAACGACTTCTACGGGTTGTTTTGTTATAGGATGAGGTATTGTTTTTGTGGGCGGTTTTTTAATTAATCGGCGATTTTCATAGTAACAATCATCCCATTTATGGAAGCGAAAGCGTTTTTGGCTTGTTCCCGCTATGGTTGGCAAGTCGTTATTTTTCATTTTTTTATCCCAAACCTCAAGAACACGCTTCCAAGGGGTAATTTTTGGGGGTTCGTAGGGGTCGTTTTTAGGTTGACGCATAGACCCGTAAATTTCTGCTATGTGATTGAAGGATTTTTTAAAGCCCTGATAAACCCATTGCCGACCATAACTCATGCGAATAACAGGCTGTTTGGCATAGTATTGTCCGACCATGTACATTGACAGACCCCTTGCGCTGGTTATGGGTACATCTTTGATGTTTACTCGGGGCGAGTTCCAAAGTTCATCCCATTGCTCTTGAAGCCACTTAAACGGAATTGGAGGGACATTGTGGGCTTTTCTAAAAATAACATGCAATACACCACCACCCTCGGCAGTTTTCACCTTGAAATAGCGAAATTTGAATTTAAACATGGCAAAATCAAAAGGGTACTTTACGGCTAATTTGTCCCCGTGCAGTTCATAGCCATATATGACGGTGCCTTTTTTGTTACGGTAAAACTCTTTGGCAGAATAGTGCTTTCTGCAAAACTGCATATACATCCTTTTTTGTAATAGCCGTTCTATACGCTTTCGCAGAACAATAAAGGCGTTATTGAGCATTTTAACTTTAGCAAAGCGGTTTTTGCGATTTGTTTTCTCATAGCGGGTTGTTAAGGTCATAAAGGTTAGGCGCTCTTTTCGTGATGATGCCAGCTTCATACCACTGTGTAAGCGCATGTAGTGACGTTTTTGTTTTTTAGTAAATCTACCCTTCCGATAGTATTCTCCCGAATCAACACAAAATAGTCTGCCGTTTGGGGCTACTATGTAACGTTGATTATCAGGCATAAGGAAAACTTCAGGTAATCCGACAGGTGCAGAATGGGTACTTTCCCATTTAATCGGCAATTCTTAGGCAAATAGATACCCTAATTAGACAATATGAAGAAAAAGGGGAAAGATGACGGGAGACATCGCCACTCTTTTGGGATTTAAATGATTTCTGCCCAATCACGATAAACAAGGCATATTGGAGCAAAAAGCCATTTTTATAGCCCCAAACACATACATGCAGATACACGGTGCAGCCTTTGCGTAAAAAAGAATTCAGCAGCTTTGACATTTCAGCCGTAACCCAAGAATTAAAAGAGCACATCTTGGACTCACGAGTTAACAACATCTACCAGTTTGACCAGAAAACCCTCGTATTCCGACTGCACAAAACCGACCTGCCCCCAATCAGACTAGTAATTGAAGCGGGAAGAAGACTGCACACCACAGTTTACGCGGAGGAAAGCCCAGCGCAGCCTCCACCATTCTGTATGACAATGCGCAAGTACCTACGCGGCGCATGGCTGGCAGGGATTGAACAGTACCAGTTTGAGCGAATAGTTACAGTGGATTTTAGGACCAAAACGGGCTTGCTAAAATTGACGGTGGAACTGTTTGGTGAGGGCAATCTGATACTAACTAACGAGCAAAACGTGATAATCAGCGCCATGGAGTTTAAGCGGATGCGCGACCGCAACATCTTGCATGGGGAGCAACTGGTGTTTCCTCCTGCAATAGGCAAAAACCCCTTTGAAGTCACCAAAACCACTCTTGCAGACACCCTCAAAGAGTCAGGCGACACAGAGGTAGTCAGAGCAATGGCGCGTTCTCTTGGGCTTGGGGGGGTTTACTCAGAGGAAATCCTACAAAGAGCAGACATCGACAAAACCAGACCATGCAAAACCCTGCAAGAAACAGATTTTGACGCCATTTTCGGATGCCTTGAGGAATTACTTTCCAAAATTTCTAATCATCAGTTGGAACCCAACATTGTACTTGATGAGCAGAAGGAGTACGTGGATGTGGTTCCTTTCAAGCTTAAACGTTACGAGTCTTACCAAATCCAGCTTTTTCCATCTTTTAGCGAAGCACTGGACCAGTTTTTCCTTCGAGTAATCACGGCGGAGAAGGCTGTTGCCAGTGTAGAAGTGGACAATCTCAAAAAGGAAGCTCAACGGTTAAGCCGCATGGTTGAGGAGCAGGAAAAATCTATCCGTGAAGACCAAGCACGCCAAGAACGCGACCAGCAAATAGGAAACACCATCTACGCTCACCTATCTGAACTACAGATTTTCCTAGATAAACTACACACGGCAAATAGGCAAGGACTAGATTGGATTAGCATCGCCAAAGAAGCAAAAACGCAGTGCAAGTTTGTGGAGTCGTTTGATGGAAAAAATCTTGCCTTAAACATGTGCCTTGATGGCTACCATTTTTGTTTGAACCTGCGAGATTCACTATACGACAACGCCAACCAATACTACGAAAAAAGCAAACGGGCTAAGCAGAAATCTGAAGGCGCCACCTTTGCTTTGGAGGACTCTAAAAGGAAGCTGGCGAAAATCCAAAAAGAACTCGACCGCGCCGAGGAACTTAAAACCCTCAAACCCGCCCAGCTTATGGAAGCGTTGGCTGCACGCAAGATTGAAAGCAAGGAATGGTTCCAGAAATTTCGCTGGTTCACTTCTTCAGATGGGTTTTTGGTGGTTGCAGGCAAAGATGTAGTCAGCAATGAAGTGCTAATTAAGAAGCATGCGACTGATGAGGATGTGGTTTTTCACGCTGAAATCACTGGTTCACCGTTTGTCGTGATTAAGGCGGAGGGCAAACCCATAAGTGAGCAGGCGCTTAAGGAGGCTGGGGAGTATGCGGCGTCGTTTTCCCGTGCATGGCGCGAGAACGCAGGCAGCGCGGATGTGTACTGGGTTAAGCCCGAGCAACTCAGCAAGAGCGGTCCTTCAGGCGAGTCTGTGCCACATGGCGCGTTTTTTGTGGTTGGCAAACGTAACTGGATGCGCGGTACACCGCTAAAGCTTGCGATTGGAGTGAGCGTTGGGGAGAAGGCGGAGTTTTTTGGTGGTCCTGTGGATGCGGTTAGTGCAAGGACTAAATCGTTTATTTTGATTTTACCCGGTGACGTGCAGGGGAAGGAGTTGCTTACTCGTGTTTTGAAGTCTTTGATGTACAAGTTACCAAAAGAACAACGGGAGCGGGCAGGTAAAACTTCGATTGAGCAGGTACGCGAGTTTGTTCCTTATACTAAAGCATCAATTATTGATAAGCTGCGTTAGAATTGTCTGTGTCTTGGTTGTCGAAACGTTTTCGGTAGGATTCATAATCGGGAAGTTGCCGCGCGTAGTCCTCGCACATGAGATGAGAGGAAATCATAAAGTCCGCTGAGGAACGGTTACACGCAAACGGAATATTCCAAACCACAGCCACACGTAGAAGCGCTTTAACGTCGGGGTCATGAGGCATTGAAGAGAGCGGGTCCCAGAAGAAAATCAGAAAATCAATACAGCCCTCAGATATGCGTGCGCCGATTTGCATGTCACCACCTAAGGGGCCACTCTCGAAAATAGTCACGTTTAAACCCAGTTCTTTTTCAAGCAGTTTGCCTGTGGTTCCTGTGGCATAAAGTTCATGCTGCTGTAGCGTTCCCAGATTATATTTTGCCCATTGAAGCATGACTTCTTTTTTGTTGTCGTGAGCGATTAAGGCGATTCTTTTTCTGGGGCGTATTATAGCTACTTTTGGCATGACTAAGTCTCCAATAATTGTTCATCAGCGGTTTGGCTTATTAATTTGTCTTCTTGTAAAACAGTAAAGTCAAGTTCAGCTTTGGGAATAAAGGTTATTTAGCATAACACGCCTTGCCCATAAATGGGGAGAACCGCAGTGGAATCGCTGAAGAAGTTAGCGCAAGGTTTTCTAGCCGCAGCAGGCTTAGTCTGGTGCCTAAACATAGCTGCGATTATACAGGGCGGAGACGCATGGCTTGGGCTACTGTACGCGCTTACGTTGCTTATTCCAGCAATCAGCCTAACATACCTCAAACTGAAAACACCCAACACCACAACAACCCCCAGAAGCGAAAAATTGCGCGGTTTACTGTTTGCCTTTCAAGGTGTCGCGTTGGCGTTTTGGTGCTTTGACATCGTAACCACGGTTTACGCCATAGACATCACAGGTTTAGCCATCGAACTTAACCCGCTTGGGTGGCCACTGGGCATCTTGGGTGCATTCGCATACTACGCTCCAACAATGGTGTTCTCGTACGTGCTGCTTTACCGCATGAAAGAAAAAATCACCCTTGCCGCTGCGGTGCCGTTAACACTGCTTACGCTGGGTATGGCATCGATGAATTTGATGGCGGGAGCACAAAACTTTCAAGTCTTCGTAGACACCGCATACTTAACAACAAGCGTACGCTATTCAATGCTAGCTATGATTGTCATGGTAAATTTGGCGCTGCCGCTTACTGTAAGAAGACTTGTTATACAACCTGAACAGGTAATTCTCAAAACAAACTAAACATAAAAACTGAAAAAACAGGGTTTAGCTCAGTTTTTTGGTCATGACATAGGCGTCTTCGCCATCACTGTAGTATCCGTTGATTGTTCTGCTGACCTCAAATCCGAGTTGTTTGTATAGTGTAATAGCGTAGTCGTTGGTGACGCGGACTTCAAGGAAGCACTGTTTTGCCTTGTAGTAGACCATGCCTTCAAGCGCACGGGTGATTACGGCTTTTGCGATACCTTTGCGTCGATGATGAGGCAACACGGCGATGGAGACTACGTGTCCTTTGCGGATTAACCCGCCAAAGCCCAAGTTAGAAAGACCAACTTCGATGCGGCACATTATGTAGCCTGCGATTTCTTTTTCTGATTCTGCGACGATGAAAGTTTCGGGGAATCGTTGGTGCAGATCGATGAAGAAGAAGTCAGTGTAGTTTTCAGGTAGGCATACACGGTTGATTTGCATTACTGATTGTAGGTCGTCTGGACGGAACTTTCGAAGGTTAAAGGCCTCTGGCATTGTCTCAGCTCTTCTTAACGAATTTCACCATAGAAACTTAAAGTTTACGGATAGCACGTCCGCGTCAAGCGGGTTTTTTGCGGTTTTATTCTGAGGGAGCTTTGTACATAGCTAAGGTGTCGTGTCCATGAGGCATCACCCAAACACGTGAGGCAGAACCTGAAAGTTTCCAAGCTTCCATTAAGGCATCGTTGACGGCGCGTGAAGTTTTTAGTTTGAAAATGGTGGTGGCGTAATAGTCAGGCAACGAGGACACCAAGATTATTTGGTGATTCTGAAGTGCCTTGAGCAGGTAGTAGGCTTTGTGCCCACCCATTATAAAGTGCCGCTTGATTTCCCGCTCAATAGCTTTTAAGTCACCGCCAAACCGCGTCATCCAATCATAAAACACTTGATGACCATGACCTTCAGGGCACTGCGCAACCAAAATAATCACGCCTCCCCGCTTCACCACGTCTAAGCAGTTATCTAATGCCTTGTAAGCTTGGTACAAATCAATATCTAAGGGGTAACCGCCTGCACTGACCACAACGATTTCTGCTCTGCGGTCAACTGTGACACGGTACATTTCATCCACCAGCTTGGCGCCTTCCAAAAACGCCTGCTCCAAATCCCCCGCAAACGCCTTAACAATTTGCCCTTTACTGTTCTCCACCACATTAACGATAAAATCTACTTTGGCTAATCTTGCGGCTTCAGTCATGTCCACATGAACAGGATTGCCTTCAAGATTGCCTGTTTTTGCGCTGGCACTCAGAAGCAGTGCATGGTTAGTTTGGATGGTTTCGTCCCCAGCGACTGCGGGCAGCACACTTTTTCTTCCACCGCCAAACCCAGCGTAGTAATGGTAGCCCACGTCACCCAACAGAACTTTAACGTCTGCGTTTGCAAAGGTTGGGTTGAGGTAGATTTTGTTGTTATGGGTTTTAGTGGTTCCCACGTAAACTAAGTCTTCGGCTTTGGCGTTGCTGCTAATTGTTTTTACCCGTTTCAGAAGTTCAACACCTATCAACTGCTCAGCTTCCTCAGGCTTAACCGCCCTGTGAGTTCCGCAACCAAAAATTACTGTGACATTTTCATCTTTTACGCCTGCCGCGTTAAGTTCGGCAAGTACGGGTGTGAGCATTGCTTGGCTTGGCGCGTTACGTGTGAAATCATCCACGACAATGGCAACTTTACTCTCAGGCTTTGCGATTTCGCAGAGGCGTTTGGTGCCAAGTGGCTCTTTTATTGCGCGTTCAATTTCTGCGTTGGGGTCTTCTACGCCAGCGGTTTCTTTGGGTTCGATTGTTCCAAGCAGGTTTCGCGCGGGGACTCGAAGGCAAATTTGGGTTTTTCCGTATGGAAGCCAAACATCAACCATGCCAAATCACGTATACCAGTTACACGGCAACAGAAACTATTAAGCATTATTAAACCAAGCAACAAAAAGCAACCCGACAAAATTCATCAGCAACTAATTAATCCTTACGAATCAGAGTGTATCTGAATGATGCAATTTCCCAGGATTTTTTCCAGTTTCCACGTATTCTAAAAAAGTTTTAAATACCAAATTATATGCAGATGATTATCGAAAAGAATATGCTTTTTTCACAAAGCACTCAAAAAATAAGAAAAACAGCAATTCTCTCAGTACTTCTTTTGCTTGTTCTGCTGACGGTTTTCCCAAGCACTGCATCAGCAGAGGGAGAATGGTACCCAACCAGACCTCACCCTTACAACAACATCACCAGCCATTACCCCCAAAACAAAACCTATAATCAAAACTGCCTCACCCTAAATGTTACAATAGAAAGTAACAGTTTTCTGGAATACCGAGCCAGATACCCGTACTTCTATTCTATTGATGGAACAGAAGAAATATTATATGGATCCTGGTCCCAACTCGGCCTTGGCAAATTAAATCAAACAGTCATCAGCCAATACGAAGTCACCGACTGGCCATATGACCCATACACAGTATACACTTGGAA
>JAOZIA010000008.1 GCA_026014585.1 Candidatus Bathyarchaeota archaeon
ACAAGCGTCTTCAGCAATGGAATTCTTTTAATAGAATTAATATTGAAGAGGTTTATTATCAGCGAAGCCAGCGCGCCAAGTGTGATGTAGAGCATTTAACCTTCCGTTTTTTAGCCAGTTTTTCCGGTTTTTTTAATTAATTTTTCTGACTATGACACAGAAACAAGGCTAGTGGAAGGTTTTTAATACTAGAACAATGTTCTATTAAACGTAAAAATGGCAAATTTTCTTAAAAACAAAAACCCCCTTCGTTCAGAAGAGGGTTCAAATTGAAAACCGTCCGAACTTTTAGCTCAGACCGGTCATTTCCATTTGATTTTAACTTCGCCGCCTTCTTCTTCGGCAGCAAGCTCTTCATCCATGCTCTGCAGCTTGCTGGCAATCTCCGCAAGCTCATTGTTGTTCGACTTCTTGCCCATCTCCAACCCGTAGCCGATGAAGAAATCAAGGAAGCTCTTCAGCAATTTCCTGTTGTCTTGCAGGAAAGACTGAAACTCATCCTTGGTGGCATAGTTCTTCTTGATAGCCTCATCCCTGGCGATAAGCTTCTTGAGGTCAGCCTTTATCGCCTCTATCTCCTCCGTGTCCATTTTCCTATGCCCGTTGCTTTCTTCGCTCAGCCGGCTGTCAATGAGGAAATCAATGAACTCCGCCTGGCCCAAATCTCCGCGGTTGGCGTTGATTTTAGCCACGAGTTCGGCTGGCACTATGAGCATTCTTTTGTCCGCCATTTGCTCTCCTCTTTCGGCTATAGCAGTTCCCTGGGTTTACTGTTATCCATTTCTTCTTCCCCCCTCAACCCCAGGCAATCCAGCAGGGAATCTATACTTCTCAACACGCCGATTCCCTTTTTGGTCACCCTATAGGTTACGGAGGGGTTACCCAACTTTACTTTATCGACAAGGCCACGTTCCAGCATGAAATCAAGATATTTCTGGAGCTGAAAATAGCTCATATTGACGCTGTACATTATCTCAGTCTTGCCGGCTTCACCGAGCCTGAGCATGTCAGCTATTATCTCTATGCTGGACCTGCGGCGGTCTAACTGCATATTCAGCTTCCTCTGACGATTATACTATTACTATTATACTAGACATGTCAAGCATTTAGCTAGCATTTAGCCTGTCTGTACTACAGAATCAGAAGAAACCAATGTACCAATTAAGAATATCTGCCCCCAGAAGAAGGGTGATTATAGCACTCATTGAAAGGAAGGGGCCGAAAGGTATGCCCTGCTTGCGCCCCTTCA
>JAOZIA010000009.1 GCA_026014585.1 Candidatus Bathyarchaeota archaeon
TAAGCCTCAAAACCTTCCATCCCCTCTGGTTTGTCCAGTACTGCATTGGGCTTTTCGGACGGCAAGAAGCCGAAGCATTCCTACATGGCAGCATGAAAACACCGCCCGTATACATCCGAGTTAACACCCTCAAAGACCTCGAAGAAGGCACCATAACAAAACTAAGAGAGGAAAAAGTGACTCTGGAACACAAGCAACCTTTAAGACAGACGGCTTTTCCAGTTTCTAACTTTCTTAGCTACATATTCTTTTTAGTTAAAGAATATTTTTTTCTTAACGTAAAAGTCATAATCCAGCAAAAATTTTTAAAAAAAGTTTTGCAAAGCAACTCGTCAAAACTTGAAAGCCCCTTTAACAACCGAGGATGACTTGTTAATTTGAGGGCATTCTCGAGAATTGGAATTATATGAACAAATACGAAAAACTCCATTTCATTAACTATCTCAAAATGTTTAGCAAGGGTTCGTCTCAAGATGGATAGAACAAAAGGTCTTTCGGTAGGGTCATGAATATTGGTTGGGAACACTTTTCGACCAAGAAAGGCTATTATATTTAAAAGTCCAGGTTCATAGAGAAAAACGTATGAACGTTGAACAGTAACTCTTTTAATCTCCAAGATTGAATCATTCAGATTGCTGAAATGGTGCAATGCTGATTTACAAACAACTAAATCAACACAAGAATCTTTTATGGGAAGTTTTTGTGCATCAGCCAATATACGATGAGTATTAAATCGCCTTATTCTTTGGAGCGTTTCTTTTGAAAGGTTTATGCCTATAATATTAGGGCAATATTCATTTACCAAAGCAACTTCTTTCCCTGCACCCAATACAATGCAATCATGGCTGTCAACCTTTGCAATGGCACTTTTGAATAAAAGATCGGGCCCAGAATCCAATAAATACTTCATACTTGCAATATTCCATTGCGCACCCCAGTTTCTTCTCATGTTTTTGCCCACTAAAATTTTTGGTTATTTGGCGATTTTTTCTAGGAAATCGTGTTATCGCATATAAGGTTATGGCTGTAGGCGTGCTAAACCATCCAAACAGATATCCGATTAAAAGTCTGTATTTCAGAAAAATCAGGGGACACAGAATCAAACCTTTTAGAATCGACATCTTAACATAGGATAAGGCGAATAGTAAAATGCCCAAGCCAGAGTATTTCTAAGCAAATTTATTATCACTTCTTGTTACATTCTTAATGCATAATGCGTAGTGCCATACCTATCGGGAAAATTAAAAGGGAACCTTCCACATATCCATTAAGTATCTGGTGTGTGCTTTGAGTAAAAACGAATTATCCATTTCATATCAACCCTTCAAAGAAATAGTAATAATGGAAAAAACCAAGTTCGCCAGCGCCGACGAAATCGCACGTTTCACCTCGGTGATTGCAGGCGGCAAACTTGCGGGGCTTTACTGGGTTGACGGCGTAGTATTCTTGTATTTCCCACTCACGGCATCTACAAGCGCGGTGTCTAAAGCTTTGTTAGAGGAAGGCAAGGTTTACTGGACTTTTGTGGGGTACGCGATGATGCCCAAGTACGCACCCATTATTGAAACCAAAGAAAAAATGATTGTGCCCGTGGTTGACATCACTTCTGACCCGATTTTGCGGCAAGTTGCTGAGTGGCTTAAAACTCAAGAGTAGCAACCTTGCAAGTCACAATTGAAGGAACAGTTTTCAGCGGCAAAGGCGAAGGAAAAAAATTTGTTTCCCTACCCTGGGTAACCAAGCAGATAGGGGAGTTTGCGGGGTTTTTGCCGTATCTTGGAACCCTCAACATTTTGCTTTCAAAGGAAAATCAGAACAAGAAACTGCAAATGCAGACAGCGGGGGGGTTTGTGATTAAGCCAGAGCAGGGCTTTTTTGAGGGCAAACTGTTTCCCGCTAAGATTGAGGGGGTAGCTTGCGCGGTTATTATTCCGTTGGTGCCCAATTACCCTGAAAACGTGTTAGAAATAGTTGCTAAAGAAAATTTAAGAGAAAAATTAAAAATAAAGGATGGCAGCCACGTTAAAGTGGACTATGCCGATTGATTATTTCTTTTTGCTGTAGAATTCTTTGATGTATTCTTGGTCGTAGCCGTTCTTTTTCAGATATGCTCCGTATTGAACCAGCGCGTTAATAGCTCTAGCTGCGTCTTCGGGTGATTCAAAAGATGGCACGCCGAGCTTGTCAAATCTTGACCGTGTATAAAGCGCCATTTCTGTCTCGCCGATGTCGCACATAACTATGGGTTTGGTGTATTCAGAAGCGATTTTAGCTAAGCCGTCAATATGTACTTCACGTAAACCTGGCATGTGATGGAGCCCCAGAAGGATTATGCCATAAATCTGTGGATCCTGAAACATCAAGTCAGCAGCCATAACGAACATGTCATCAGTTACTGAACCAGTGAGGTCAACGGGGTTGGATGTTGCCGCGATTTTGAGGATGATGTTTTGGTCTTTTAGTTCTTGGAATTTCTTTAATGTTCCTTCAGAGAAACGGTCAACGGTTAAACCTAGGTCTTCACATTCATCAACAGCCATAACTCCAGGTCCACCAGCATCCGTTAAGATGCCGAGGTTTTTGCCTAAAGCTGGAGGCTGCATTGCAAGGGCTTTACCTATGTCAAAGAACTCTTCCATGTCCCGTGCTCGTATAACTCCACATTGCTCAAAGGCTGCATCGTAAACTTTGTCTGAACCTGCGATGGCTCCAGTGTGGGAGGCTGCGGCTCGTGCACCTGCGGAGCTTCTGCCTGATTTGATTATGACTACTGGTTTTTTAAGGGTGACTTTTTTAGCTACTTCAAGAAAAGCTCTTCCGCCTTTAACGTCTTCTAAGTAAACCATTATGACTTTGGTTTCTTCATCATGTAGCAGGTAATCGAGAATGTCAGATTCAGTTACGTCACATTTGTTTCCAAAACTTACGAATTTGCTAATGCCAATTTGGTGTCCAGTCAAATAGTCCAAAGCTGCAACACCAAAAGCACCGCTCTGAGTAATCATGGCAATGTTGCCGGGCATTGGTCTTGGTGTGGCAACGACTTCTTCGCCTGTGGTTAAAACCTTGGTTTCAGGCAAAAATAATGTGTCTACACCTGTTTTTGAGTAGTAAACGCCTAGACAGTTTGGTCCAAGCAGGCGGATGCCGCCTTTTTTGGCGATTTCGACCACTTGGTCTTCAAGCTCTTTGTTTCCAACTTCTTTGAATCCTGAGCTGATGATTACTGCATTTTTTACTTTTTTCGCCACGGCTTCTTCCATAACGCCGGGGACAGCTTTTGCTGGAACAATAACCACAATTAAGTCAATTGGGTCGGTGATTTCACTTAGGGTATGATAACATTTGAAACCTAAAATGGAGTCCTCTTTGGGATTAACCGGGTAGAGTTCTCCTTTGAAAACATCCCGTTTCTTGTTTGTGGCAAAGCTTTTGAATATGACTTGTCCTGCTTTATCGAGTTTTTTGGTTGCACCTATAACGGCTACGCTTTTTGGATTGAAGAAAGCATCAATATTCTGCACTGCGTCTTCCATATTATTTTCCCAACTTGTATTTTTCCTACTAACGAAAAAAACAGTGGTATTAAGATTGTGTTCATAAACTATGGCTTTGCAAGGCATTTAACGGGGGGTTTTGCGTACTATAACAACAGGTTTATGCTTAACATTGGCGAGCATATCATAACTGACACCACTAACCTCCACGCCAAAACGAGCCGCCATATCCCAAACAGTTGCACCCGAACCAGCCCCCCGTACATGGTCAGCGATGTTAGCGATTTTTAAGGATTCACCAGCATGAAACCTGCAGCCAGCAACTGCAAGCGGTGTAGAACTCTTCTTGAACCTAAGTACCCTGCCAACAAGATAAGTAAATAAACCACCGAAGGCGGGGATGCCTTTGACGGCGTGGGGCAACGGAGTGAAGTAAAAATTTCGGAAAAGATAAGTTTTGTCTGTGTCAACGATAATTATGCAGACGCGCCGATTTAGGGTAGCTTGAATGTACCCGCGGATTTGTTCGGCGGTTTCTTGAGGGTTCTTTAGGGGCATACTCACGTATGAGTAGGGCAGATTGGAGCCGTCGATGCCGCCTTCCGACCCGAACAGCAAAGCCTGAAAGAGCCCCGCGTACTGCAAGATTACCTGCTTGTGCTTGCCGCCTGATTCTATGGGGTACTCGCGGAGTCGCCTGATGAGTCTTGGTCCAAAATGGCACAGCGCACCCAAAAAGTAACCCCAAACCAGCTGCATCCAAACCCGCGCTAAAAATTTGGCACTTAAACTTGGCTTAACCTGAGCCTCATCAATTATGTTGCCCTGTGCTGTGGAAACTGCTTTTTCAGAAATCACCACGAAGTCGCCATCCAAAACCCTGCCCGCAAGGGCTTTGGCGATTTTGGCGTGGTAGTCCTCTTTGGGTTTCCAGTAGCCTGTCTTTATTGCCAGAGCTTTATACTTTACCATTAAGGATGCACACTATCAGAGCAGTCTTTACTTAAGGTTAATAAATACTTATCAGATTTCTGTGAATGAACAAAAAGGTAAATGAAATGTCAGTTGCCCATTTTGAGCAGTGTACGTCTATTGTGTCTTAAATTGACAAAAGTTCTAGTCTGTTTTTGGGAAATTTTAAAAATACCTTGACACAAAATTACGTGTTTGTGGGAGGAGTTGACAGCTCAAAACTTCAAGGCTTTTCTGCTTAGGCATTACCCGTTAATCGGGGTTTTAATTGGCGCTCTGTTACTTTTGCTGTCCATTGGCGAATATCACAATTGGGATTCCGACCTAGAATTTGAGGCTGCGGGAAACGTGTTAAGCAATGGCTTTCCCTTGGTTAACCACAATATTATAAACCAGCCCCCACTTGGCTTCTACATCAACGCACCCATCTTTGCTATTTCCGGGTTAAATTACCACAACGCCATCTCCATCCAGATTGCTTTTGCTCTTGGCTGCATAACGCTGCTTTACGCCGCTGGCACTCTACTCTACGGCAGGCGAACTGGACTGGCAGCAGCTGCTCTTTTCGCGGTGGTTCCATGGCAGGTTTACATTTCAAAAATTTTCCTCATAGACGTAAAAGCCCTCTTTTTCAGTTTACTGTTTCTGATTGTGGCGGTTTATGCTGTGCGGCGTAATTCGGAGCGACTGGTTTTGGCAGCTGGAGCAGTGTTTGGAATTGCATTACTTACAAAACTTTATGCCGTGTTTATGCTGGTTCCAATTGCGCTATTGCTTTTTTTGAACCGTCAAGAAACCGATTTCAGACTTTCTACAAGAAAACTGTGGATTTTTCTTGCACCTATTGCTCTTCTGCAGTTTGTGTGGTATGGCATATTTTTTAACTCTAATTTTTTAAACGTTTACTTTAGCACAGACTTTGGAGGACACCTAACCAATTCCTCACCCACTTATCTTCTGAACCTTCTGGTGCAAAGTGGAGGCTGGTTTTTGTGGGCTGCAACAATTTTCTCGCTGGTTCTAACTGCATGTTTCTGGAGGTTTTTTGCAGGTTTAAGACGTATGGATTTGGTTTGTTTTGGAACGGTAGCGGTTATTTGCAGTATCGATTTGCTGTTTGCCATGGTTTTCGGTTGGCCTGTGCCGTACATTAGTTCGTTTAAGTACCTGTATTTTGCCGTGCCATTTTTCTGCCTGTTGGCAGCATCTTTAGCGGCGAAAAGCAGCAAACTAATTGCCTTGGGCAGTAAAGGCTCTGGCAGAAAAACGAAAATAGCTTTAGCCGGATTTGGAGCAGTTTTACTCGTGGTCAGCCTATTCGAAAACGCCCTGTTTATCATTGAACACCCAAGCGAAATTTTCATTCGTTTAGATTCTTTCAACTACTTCCCATTATACCAATTTTCGCCAGCCATCGCAGACCACCAAAACTTCGCCTACTTAGGCACCGCAACAATAATTCTCTCTTTGCTACTACCATTAATAATGCAAATTTTAAAAAGAGAGGGCTAACTGCTGCCCACTTACCGCAGCTTCATCAGCACCATTTCCGCCGCAAGCACCATAGGCTCCCAAGTCTCACACAGAGGCGGCGCGTAAGCAGTGTCAGCTTTGGCGAGTTCCCGAACAGTCATACCCTGCTGAATTGCAAAGCTCAGACAGTTAACGCGCTGCGTTACTTCTTCGCCTCCGATAACTTGCCCACCAACAATACGTTGGGATTCTTTTTCGACGATGAGTTTTACTTTGATGGGTTTTGCGTCGGGGTAGTAGTCCGCGCGGGTTTTGCTGGTTATGGCTCCTGTGACTACTTCGATGCGGTTTCTTGCCGCGGCAGTTTCAGTTAAGCCTGTGTTACCGGCCTCAATTTCAAAAAGTCGCGTGACTGCGGATGCTAAGACTCCGCTGAATTGTGAGTAGCCGCCGCCAGCATTTGCGCCTGCAACCTTACCCATCCTGACCGCTACAGTGCCAAGTTGGGGACAACAGGGCTTATGCGTAACAATGTTTGGGGCTTCAGCACAGTCACCCACAGCATAGACATCTTTGACTTCGGTTTCCATCCTGCCGTTAGTTTTGATTGCGCGTGTCTCACCCAATGGAATTCCCACGTCAACGGCAAGTTTGGTGTTTGCACGTACGCCAAAGGCGCTGATGAATAGGTCGGCTTCGATTTTTTCTCCGCCAGCCAGTATCGCGGTGACTTTTTGGTCTCCGAGGAATTCTTCGACGCATTTGCAGGTGAGGATTTTCATGCCCTTAGATTCGAGGTGTTCCTGCACCAGTTTTGCCATGTCCGCGTCCAATAGTTGGGGCAGAATCTGGGGGAGCATCTCCACGATTGTGACTTGTAGTCCACGCTCTATTAAGCCAACGCCAACTTCTAAGCCGATAAGTCCTGCACCCATGATGACAGCGGATTTTGCGCCTGCTTTAACAACTGCGTCGATACATTCGCCGTCTTCCATGCCGCGTAAGCTTAGCACGCCAGGTTTTTCTTTGCCTTTGATTGGGGGTGTGAAGCTATCTGCGCCTGTGGCGATTATTAGACTGTCATAGGGCAGCGTTTCGGTTGTTCCTATTTTGGTTTGTATGGTAACAGTTTTTTCGTTGGTGTTTATTTTGGTGGCTTTGGTTTCGGTGCGCAGGTTAAGCTTTTGCATTTGGAAGAATGCTTGGGGGTAAACTATTAGGTCTCTAAAACATTTGATTTGACCGCCAATCACAAATGGTAAGCCGCAGCGTGAGTAGCCCGCGTTGGTTTCCTGCGTGATTAGTGTGATTTCGGCTGTGCGGTCTTTTTTTCTTGCGGCAGAGGCAGCTTCTACGCCTGAAGCGTTAGCGCCGATGATTACTATGCGCCGTGCCATTGCCATGCCTTCAGGTCAGCATTTTCCTGCGGCTTGCGCCTTGTGCCACTCAACGGCTTTGTCAAAATCCATAATGATAGCAAGGTCGGCTTGTAGGTTGCTGGGTGTTACTACGATTAGCCAGCCGTTGCTGTAGGGGTCTTCGTTTAGGGTTTCGGGTTTGGATTGCACTTCATCGTTGACTTCGGTGATTGTGCCGCTGATTGGAGCAACCAAATCCGAGACTGCCTTGACGGATTCAAGTGTGCCGTATGGCTCGTTTTGTTTGATTTCGGTGCCTACGCTTGGCAACTCGGCGTAAACGATTTCCCTAAGTGATTTTTGAGCATAATCAGTTATGCCTATGCGGACTTTTTCGCCCTCAATTTTAACCCATGAAAAATCATTTGAATAATATAGCCCTTCAGGAACATCGTATGATTCAATTTTTACCATAACCTTGAACCTTCCCAAGTTTATAATTAAGATAACGTGAACTGCCATCAAACTATAAAAGGTTTAAGAAAAGAAAAAACGGGTTTAGCGTTCGCGCTTGCCTGCTACCCACTCTTCAGTCCATTGCAGTGCTTGAGAGTCAGGAACCTGAACTGGAGGATGCTTAAACGCGTACGAAGGCATACTGATAAGTGCGCCACTGATTTTGCGGTCCAAAGCGATTTTTGCGGCTCGGATAAGGTCGATGACTACGCCTGCACTGTTGGGGCTGTCTTCTACTTCTAGTTTGGCGCTGATGGTGATTGGGCGGTCTCCGAATGCACGGGTTTTTAGGCTGATGTAGCAGATTTTCTTGTTATTTAGGAACTGTACAAAATCTGAGGGACCAATGCGTGTGGGTAGGTCGTATGGTACGAGGCTGGTGACGGCTTCGGTTTTGCTAATACGTTTGGATGTGAGGCGGTTTTCTACGGTCATGTTTTGGAAGTCAGTGTCTCCGCCAAGGTTTAGCTGGTATGTTTCATCAACGATTGTTCCTCGGTCAAGACAGAGCCGTACAAGGGTTCGGTGAAGAATAGTTGCGCCAACTTGGCTTTTGATGTCATCACCAAGAACGGGCAGGCCTGCGTCCGCGAATTTTTTAGGCCACTCGCCTGATTTGTCGCTGCCGATGAATTCAGGCATACAGTTCACATAGGCACATCCCGCGTCAATTGCACATTGCGCATAGAAACGGACTGCATCATGGCTGCCCACGGGCAGGTAGTTAACGAGAACTTGGGTTTTGGTTTCTTTTAGCAGGTTGACGATGCTTTCTTTGCTGGTTTGGCTATCGTCATAAACGTTGAAGGTTTCGCGCATGTGTGGAGCGACACCATCCAAAATGATGCCTGGTGAAACCGTCACGCCTAGGTTGGGTACGTCGCTGAATTTTACGGCGCAGTTGGGTTTGAGAAATATTGCCTCGGAGAGGTCTTTGCCGATTTTGTCTTTGTTTACTTCAAAGGCGGCGACGAATTTGATGTCGGTGATGTGGTATCCGCCAAAATTAACATGCATAAGACCAGGAACGGTTTCGTTGTCTTTTGCGTTTTTGTAGTATTGGGTTCCCTGAATGAGGGCTGATGCGCTGTTTCCAACGCCGACTATTGCTACACGAATTTCAGGCATCCTTAAACCATCCAAGACTTGATTATTAGATTAGGCTTAATGACCGCCTCAACTAATAACTTTTTCTCACCCACAACATGTTTAATTTTTTTACTCACCCAAGAAGAAGCCAAAGTTTTTCGATATGTTTTTTATGTTAGTTCGTTATTTTGCTGTATGGTGAACCGCTTTGGTTAAGCTGAAAGGTTTCCAAAAATTAACCCCCATAAACCAAGCCCTAACAACATGGTTTGATGCACTGCAAGTTCAACCCAGAAAAACCACCATGTCATTGCAAGATGCTTTAGGCTATGTTTTGGCGGAGGATTTAGTTGCGCCGCAGGATTTGCCCAGATTTGACAAGTCAGCCATGGATGGGTACGCGGTGAAATCCGCCGATTTAGTGGCTGCAACCCAATTCAAACCCGTCACCTTGCAGCTAATCCGTGACGGCGAAGTCTGTGAGGGGCAGGCGAGGCAAATTTGGACAGGAAACCCCATCCCCAAAGGCGCAGACTCCGTAGTCATACTTGAAAACACCACTCTTGAAGGCGACAAACTACAGGTTTTTAGCCAAATTGCCCTCGGAGGCAACATTTCCAGAAAAGGCGAAGACGTAGCGGCAGGCACAGTTTTTCTAAAGGCTGGATTCCGCTTAAACCCGTATCATATCGGTTTAGCTTCTGCTTTTGGGTTTGTGCAGTTGCCTGTTTTTGAAAAACCAACTATCGCACTTGTTGCCACGGGAAACGAAGTTGCCGCAGTAGGCACCACACCAGCGGAGAATCAGATTTATGATTCAACCAAAACCATTCTTGCCGCAGAATGCCAAGAGCTTGGTGCAAAAACTCTGGACTTGGGCGTTGCAAAAGACAACATGGAAGAAATAGTTGGCAAGATTGGGCAAGCGCTTAAGGCTGCGGATGCAGTTATCACGACTGGCGGAACCAGCGTGGGCGGTTTAGACTTGGTTCCTGACGCAGTGAATAGTCTTGGAAAACCCGGCGTTGTTGTTCATGGCGTTGCGCTGCGACCTGCAATGCCAACTGGAGTGGCTGTAGTTGACAATAAGCCGATTATGATTTTGTCGGGTAATCCTGTGGCGTCGGTTGTTGGTTTTGAGGTTTTTGGCAGACCCTTAATCAGTAAGTTGCTTGGGTTGAATTGTGAAGAGCCAAGACCAGTGTTGCAGGCGACTATGATTAAGAAGATTGCGGGTGTGCTGGGTAGGAAAACCTATGTATGCGTGAAAGTAGTTTGGAAGGACGGCGAGTTGGTGGCGATTCCAATTAGCGCTAAAGGTTCAGGAACCATAACTACGATGACCCAGAGCAGCGGGTTTGTAATTATTCCTGAGAACCGCGGAGGCTTAACCCAAGATGAAACAGTTACAGTTCACATGTTCGCAGACGTGGAGACAGAAAACAATGTTTAGAAAACTCATGACTCTTGAAGAAGCAAAAAAAGCAATTAACACTCAATTCACAGCTTTCCCACTTGGAGAAGAAGAAGCACCATTACTGGAAGCATACAATCGGGTACTAAAAGAAGACGTAACCTCCACAATGGATATTCCCTCCTTTAACCGCTCAATTGTAGATGGGTACGCCCTAAAAGCAGAAGAAACCAGCAGTGCAGACGAAAACACTCCAGTACAGCTCAAAATGGTGGGTTCAATTTTGGTGGGTGAACAGCCCAAAGTCGTGCTTGAGAAAGGGGAAGCAGTTGAAATAGTTACGGGTGCACCGATTCCTGAAGGTGCAGATGCAGTTGTCATGGTTGAGGACACTGAACGGGAAGGCGATGACTTACAAGTTTACGTTAGCCTAACCCCAAACGAGAACACCATGAAAAAAGGCGCTGATATAAAAAATGGCGAAGTCATCCTTAAAGCCGGCAAGATTTTGGGCGCTTCCGAGATTGGTGTGCTGGCAGCGTTGGGAAAAACCAGCGTGAAAGTCTCCAAAATGCCCATCGTAGCCGTGCTATCCACAGGCGCAGAAGTAACAGAGTTGGGAAAACCTTTGCTTCCAGGAAAAATCTATGACATCAACGCATACAGCATCAGCACAGCAATCATTGAGTGTGGAGCTAAACCTGTGTACTTTGGCGTGGTTGGCGATGATAAAGAAGCTTTGGCTAAGACGCTTAGATGTGCGTTGGATTCTGCGGATATTGTGATTACTACTGGCGGGGTTTCGGTTGGACCCAAAGATTACACGCCTCAAATTGTGGATGCTCTGGGAAAACCAGGATTAATCGTGTATGGTGTTGCCGTTAAACCTGGAAAACCTGTTTCAGTTGCGTTCGCGGAGAAGAAACCGATTTTTTCTCTACCGGGACAGCCTGTGGCGGCGTTGTTGATGTTTTATTTGCTTGCTAAACCTATAGTGCAGGAGTTAGCTGGTAGACCTGTAACGGAGTTGAAAACTGTTAAGGCGTTTGCTGGCGCACGTATGTTTAGTGCTAAGGGTAGGCGGACGTTTGTGATGGCGAAGCTTTTGTGGGATAAGGATTGCCGTTTGATTGCAGAACCCGTTGAAAGTGGCGCAAGTGGAGCCATAACCAGTCTGGCTAAGGCTGATGGGTTTGTGGAGATTCATGAAAACATGCAGTTTGTGGATGTAGATCAAGCGGTGAATGTTAAGCTGTTTAGAGGCATCTAAGCTTTGGTGCCTTTAAACAGTCCAAGATAAATTGTGAATACCCACGTCAATATGGCATAGGCAACAAGTAAGCCTGCAACTACGTAATTGCCAAAGCCGCCGACAACCACTGTGTAAATTGAGAAAACCGATGCCGTTATAAAATACACGAAAATCAGCAGCATTGTTTCTTTTCTTTTCTTAAACAAAAAGTACCCCGTGACCACGCCTAAGATGCCAAGTAGGAGCACATGGGGGGCAAAACTTGTTAATGGGAAGAATACCAGCAGGATTATTCCGCCTATAAAGTAGAACATGTAGGATGCTAAGTCTATTCGGCTGGATTGGCTGATTATTGTTTTTAGTTTAGTTGACATTGCCATGCTGTTGCCCTCTTAACCCTTAAAGCATAAGGCCTGAACTAATAAATTTAATGTTCTATAATAGTATTTAGCCAATTATCACCCTACAAAAAGCAAAAGTTCATACAGAAACATCCCGCCAAAGCCGCAGTCAGCTAAATTAGTCAAATTCACGTTTTTTCCTATTAATTCTCAAAGCTTATTAGTGTCTAAAACCACTCATTTAAACCATCAATTTACTTAGTCTCGAAAATTCACCGTGGTAAAAGATGGCTAAAACAAAAATTGCGCTAATCAACCCACCCTTCATGGAAGGCTCTTTTCATCACCCGCTTCTTCTCCCCCTCGGTATAGCATATCTTGCCGCAGTTGCTGAAAAAGGCGGTCACGAAGTCAAAGTTATCGATTGCCCAGCAAATGGCTTAGACCAAACGCAACTCCAAAAAGAACTCGCCAGCTTTAACCCAGACATCGTGGGCATCACAGGCACCACCCCAACCATCAAATCCTCAATCCAATCAGCCAAAACCGCCAAAGAAGTCCTTCCAAACGCGCAAGTCCTCGTTGGAGGAGCACACGCCACCTTCATGGACAAGGAACTACTTGAGGAAGTACCAGCAATCGATGTTATTGTGCGAGGCGAAGGCGAAATGACACTGCTAGAATTGGCAGACACGGTGGATAAACTTGACCTCGCAAAAGTTGATGGTATCACTTATCGCAAAGACGACAAAATTGTGCAAAACAAAAAAAGGGCATTTATTCAGAATCTTGATGAAATGCCAAGACCCGCCTATCACCTGTTCCCACTGGACAAGTATCACATTTACGGCAAAACCTTCCTCCCCGTTATGAGCAGCCGCGGATGCCCATTCCAATGCGCGTTTTGCGTAACTAGCCAGAGTTTTGGCGCCCAATTCCGAGCCCGAAGTGCAACCAACGTGGTTGACGAAATTGAGTGACTCAAGAATACGTATGGCGCTGACGGCTTCACCTTCTACGATGATATCTTAACGCTTAATCGAGATCGTATCATCAGCATCTGTGACCAACTGGTGGAACGTAAAATCAACCTTCCATGGGGATGCCAAACTCGCGTTGACCAAGTTAACAAGGACATGTTGGGCAGGATGAAACGTGCCCGATGTGCTGAGGTTTCCTTTGGCGTTGAATCTGGCTGCCAAACCTTGTTGGATGCTTTTCACAAGCACACAGTGGTTGAACAAAATATTGCTGCTGTTAAGTTGGCTAAGAAGGAGGGTTTGTTTGTGGCGGTTTCTGCAATTGTTTCTTACCCCGGCGACACTATGGACATGGTTAAGCAAACGGTTGATTTGCTCAAGAAAATGGAGTCCGACGACGCGTACCTATGTATTGCTACGCCTTATCCAGGAACTGAGTTGCGTGCGACGATTGAGGCGAAGGACTGGAAAATCAGCAATGACTGGAACCTCTACGACACCATGAACCCCGTCTTTGAGAACCCCAACATAGACAATGAAGAAATCGCCCGTATCCGCAAAGACTTCTACAACCACCTATACTCAACCAAGTACATTCTGCGGCAACTTTGGAAGGGCAAAATAAAAGGCAACTACTACAGCCAAATGATGGCACGCTTCGCAATTGGCAGCATGTACTGGAAACTCAAAGGACACCACTAAACCGCTTATGCTCACTGTTTAGACAGAAAGTGGCTTTTCTGTTTTCTTTTTACGGTTGAACAGGTTTTTGAGTTTGCAAATGTCGGGTTTTGCGAACCAGCGGATTTTTATGGCGCCATGGTCGCAGGCGATGTAGCATTCCATGCATTTAGTGCATCGGTTAAGCATGGCATTTTCGTTTAGCAGATTTATCTGTGCGGGGCAAGACCGCATGCATTTGTAGTTGTCTATTTTACGGCAGACTCCACAGTAGTCGATGTGTCGGTCGGGGCAGTTTTCTGGGCAACGATTCATTATGCATTTTTCTGGGTCTCTTTTAGGTTTTATGAAGGGGTTCAAAGTGGATGTCAGATTTATTAGGGCGCCGACGGGGCATAGTTTGTTGCACCAGAACCTGCGCTCTTTGAGACTAACAAGAACCGCAATTACAGGGAAAATGAGCAGTTCAAGATAGAATGGTCCCGCATAGAATAGACCGCTATATTTTGGGGCAGAAACAACCTCTCCGCCAACTGCTTTTGTCGCGAATGTGGTTGCTTTATAATGGAATAAACCGCGGCTTGCAATCCCGATGGGACAAATTAAACAGAAAGCGTTAAAGCCCAATACCGAAGCAGCACCCACTGAACCAGCCAAAATTCCTGTGGCAACTACACCATTTTTGGTGAAGATTTTTGTGACGGGGCAAGTGACACAAAGTTTAGGGTTGACTTTTTTTGCTTCTGCTTCTTTTATGGCGTCTTTAAGGTTTTTGTCAACTATTTTGGCGCGTTTTGCTTCAATTTTTGGAAGGAACCGCTCGACAAATCGGTCAAAACTATCAACTATTGTGCCAACGGGGCATGCCCAACTGCAAAACATTGACCCAAGAATAACAATTATGACAAGAACTATTGCTAAGGAAATGATTGTGGGTGTTAGGAGTTCAACTTTTGTGGTTACAAGTGCCTGCATTGCACCTAATGGTTCCACAAGCCACAGTCCCGTGTCGGTGTTGCACCAGCCATCAAGCCAGATACTGCATGGTGATTGCCCAAGCGATAGGTAAATGGATGGTTGAACAGGCGGCATTATTGCACTTGTTACACCTGTATATGGTGTGGGAAAAAAGGGGCCATCAGGCACGTAATGCAGTGGAATAAGGAAGAGAAGCAGAAATACCAGTTTACTTGTCCATCTCAAATAGCGAATATACTTTTTGGGAAAGTGAACTTTGGGCACATGTCTCACGTTTAACGGGTGGTAAACAAGATAATTAATCTAGAAACCGTGCGTAGAAGATAAAAAGATATTGCAAATAACCAAAAAACAGCTTAATAGCACAAAAAAAGCAAAAATAGAAACTTCGTGATGGAACTACTGTTTTCGTATGCACTATCGTCTTTCTTTGTGTTACTGTATTGATACAGTCACAAATAGTAAAATATGTGGCGAAAATTTCTTTTTTAAAAGGTTTGGATAGAGAGGGCAATCGCGTGACAGATGGCAACAATTCAACAAGCGGAGAAGCCATGAGGGAGCAGGGAGTTTTTCTTTTAGGCTTATACCGAGCAGGATTAGGTTTACCCGAACGTGAATTATATAGGTACTTTTTGGATTATGCAGTGAAGCTTACTGAAAGCAAGATTGGCTTTTTTCACTTGCTGGAGGCTGACCAAAAAACCATCAAGCTTACCGCGTGGAACCAAGCAGTCGTGCGGAATTGTATAATCCCTAAAGAAACACATTATCCGATCGAGAAAGCAGGCAACTGGATAGACTGTGTCCGCCTCAAAAAGCCAATCATGTATAATAATTATGTAAATAGCCCTAATCAGAAAGGTTTGCCCAAAGGTCACGTTGGAATTGAGCGTATGCTCAGCATTCCAATAATTGAGGATAACGAAGTTTTTGCTATTTTTGGAGTGGGAAACAAAGAAAGCGATTATGAAAACAAAGACCTACAAAAGCTTGAGCTTGTGGCAACTGAGTTAAATAAAATACTAAAGCAGCGCCGTATTGAAGCACAGTTAAGACAGGCAAAGGAGCAATATCAGGCTCTTTTTCAAAACATGAACGAAGGCGTTGCATTCTGCAAGCTTTTATATGATGAAAATGGTGTTCCTGATGATTTTTTGTATCTTGAAACCAACAAAGCATTCGAACACATAACCAAACTAACCTCAGTAATGGGTAAAAAAGCGTCTGAGACGGAACGCAGAATGAAAGATGACCCCGAACTTTTTTGCATATACAGCAGGGTTGCACAGAGCGGTAAAGTGGAAAAGCATGAGGTGTATTCCAAACCGCTTGACCTGTGGTTGTCAATATCTGTTTATAGTCCATTGAAGGGGTACTTCGCCGCAGTTTTGGAAGATATAACTTCACGCAAGGGTGCAGAGCAGAAATTGGAAGAGCACAATAAGCAGTTGGAAAAACTTGTTGAGGCACGGACTAAGCAGTTGCATGAAAAGGAGTAGTTGGCGGCTATTGGCACAACAGCGGGCATGGTTGGGCATGACATCCGCAACCCACTGCAAGCCATGATTGGTGATGTTTATTTGCTAAAAGAGGCTCTGGGTGCGATGCCTGAATGTGAGGTTAAAAAGCAGGTGAAGGAGAGTTTAGATGGCCTTGAGGAGAATATTTTGTATGTTAACAAGATTGTTTCTGACTTGCAGGATTTTGCGCGTCCCATCCAGCCTCAATTCTCCAGAGTTAACTTGTGTCAGTTAGTGGCAGATACTGTGGAACCCTTTAGTTTCCCAAAGAACATTCAACACGCGGTTTTTGTGGATAGCCCATTAGAGATGGTGACAGACCAATCTTTGCTTAGGCGTGTTTTTGAAAATTTGATTATCAATGCAGTTCAAGCTATGCCTAACGGTGGAAAATTACAGGTAACTGGTGGGTTGAGGCAACAGAAAGTGTGCATAATAGTGCAAGACACAGGAGTGGGCATCCCAAGAGAAATTAAACCCAAACTTTTCATTCCCATGTTTACAACTAAATCTAAAGGTCAAGGGTTTGGGTTAACGGTTGTTAAACGAATAGTAGAAGCACTAAACGGGACGGTGGATTGCGAGAGCCAAGAAGGTAAAGGAACCAGATTCATTATAGAATTTCCGGTTGAGGTAACTGCCTAAAAAAGAGCATAGTCATAACTAATAAAAAGCTTCAATATTTTTTGGGCGGTAACTTACTTTTTGCTAAGGTACCATTTGAGGTACTCTTTTTTGCGGTTGTTTTTTTCCTCTTCCGCAGTCTCAAAGCTGGGTCTGTTTTTCTCGCGCAGCTCCATGAGTTCCTGCTGGGTCAACATTAGCCCGCAGCTTTTGCAAGTGTTCCGCTTGGTGCTCATTGAATACACCATTTCTCCACCGCATTCTGGGCAATAGGGCATGTTACTTACTTCCTTGCGGGTTCTTTTGTTTATCTAACCTTTTAATGTTTCGTGTAAAATATATTTAGCTGGGCACGAATTTACACTGGTTAATTTGATGAATTTTTTTAATTGCCTTTGTTTTTTGTTGCTGGGAAAGCCATTAAAGAAAGCGGCACCTTACCTATAGTGTTAATCAACGGTTTTTTCGGTGAATTATGTGAGCATCAAGGGTTCTTTTGAACGAGCACAAACATCTTTTAAATGGAGAATCATAGACAGATACTTCTCTTTTTTTGCCCGCTCCAAACTCAAAAACAAAACATTCTCCATCATCAGCAACAACTGCATATCCGGCGGAATCTACCACAAGTTTGGTTTGCCCTTCTCTACCCCAACGGTTTGGTGCTTCTTTTTTCCCGAAGAATACATCAGATTCTTAGAGAACCTAAAATGGTACCTAAACCAGCCCTTACAATTCACCCCACAAACCAAGCATCATTCAGCCCAACAACTTAGACAACCCATCCAACGCAACTACCCCATTGGTGTTTTGGGCGGGGATGTGGAGATTCATTTTTTGCATTACCACGATGAGGCTTATGCTCTTGATAAATGGAATCGGCGTCTTGCCCGGGTAAACTGGGAACGCCTATTTTTTCTCTTCTCTGATTCAGAACCACAAGAGTTCACCCGAACCCTGCTGGAACGCTACGAGAAGTTACCGTTTGAGCATAAACTCTTCTTCTCCTCAAAACCCCAACCCAACTCTGAATGCACAGTTTACGTAAAAGACTGCATGGGGTCAGCTTCTGTTTCAGATTCAACCCGTAACCGAAAATACGAAAAATACGTTGACTTAGTTAAGTGGTTTAATGGAGAAACGGATTTCCTAAAAAAATAAGATTAGATGTGGGCGTAGACTTTTTTGTTTGTGTACTGCCCCGTGTTCATTTCCTGCTCAATTTCCCGTAGCAGCAGAATACGTTTGAAGGTGGGCGGATGCGTCGCGAAAAGGCTGTTCATTTGTACCCATGCGCTTTTTGATTCTTTTTCCATTGCCAGCCGAAGTTCTCGCTCGTCTAAGACACCATCGTTGTCTAGGTCGTACTGGTTTTTCTTTTCCATAATTTGAGCAACTTCTCGCTTGGCCATAGCAGGGTCTTCAATGTAGAAGGCGCGTGCACCCTCGGGTGGTTTGGGCGAGATTGATAAGCCGTAAGTGATTTTTGCCAATGCACTTTCGAGTTCTCGTGGGGCACCTGTAACGTAAGCTGAGAAAGCATCGGCATAATGTTCACGCAGGCGGCTAAGTCGCATCTCAATTAGGAAAGTGATAAGATAAACAGCAAAAGAGATTGCTCCTATAACTATGAGGGCTGCACCGCTGTTGTCTCTGTTGTTTCTTCGTCCAACGCTACTGAACATGCCAGCACGCAATGTAACCTGCGCAATCATGTATGCAATCAACGGCAACGCAGAGAGTATGGTCATGACTACGTAGTCTTTGTGTTTAATGTGACCTAATTCGTGAGCTATTACGCCTTTGATTTCGTTCTGATTTAGCTGCCGCAGAAGTCCTTCGTGAACTGCAAGAACGGCGCTACTTTGGGTTCTGCCAAACGTGAAAGCATTAGGCGTGTTGTTGGGTACTATGGCTAGTTTTGGCATGGGCAAGCCGCTTTTGTCTGCCAGTTCTTTAACGGTGGCTTCCAGCCAGGGTGATTCGCCGGGTTTGATGTATCGCAGTTTGGTTGTTGCAGCCACGATGGATGGTCCGATGGCGTACTGGAACAAGATGAAAAGACCTGATCCAGCTATAGCAACAAGCAGTCCTGCGTAAACATCCAACTGCAGAAGGTATACTATTACAAACACGAAAGCCGCAAATACGAATGCAGACAGAAAAATCGAGAACCCCATTGCAAACTTGAGTTGTGAAAGATTAGCCATTTTCTTTACCCTTGTGTTAAATTCACATGATAAATTTAGAGAATTAAGTCTTTCCTAAAAAATCATAAGGTTTGAAACTAAAGGGAAAAAAGGACAAAATTTTAGATGGGGTAAGCTCCGCAGATTTTGCAGAACTGGATTTTTGTGTCCATGCGACTGTGGCATTTGGGGCATTCTACTGAGCCTTTGGTGAAGATGTCTTTTGGTTTACCGAATATTTTGCGGAAGTGCTCGTAGTAGAGGAGTTGTTCTTTGTCTTGGATTTCAACGTCGTCTTCTGCTTTGATGGCTGCTTTCTTTTCTGCGAATTCTGCATCGGTGAATGTGTCGTTAAAGTATGTGCGCAGGGTTTCTGTTCCTGTTCCTGCCTCAAGAGGTGCTTTGGGTCGCCAGATGATGTCTTGAGGTATAACGTCTTCGTAGGCTTTGCGTAGAATCCATTTACTGTATTTGACACCGTTGTACATGTTAATTTTGAATTTAATCGGCAGTTTCTGCGCCCATTCCATGAATTCAGGGTCACGGTAGGGTGCTTTGATTTGCATGCCCATCGATTCAGCCATTGGGAAGGAGCTAAAGCCCATTTCTGCCCACATTTCTTGCTGTTTTACTGCAAATTCTGCTTCAGAGAGGTGGAATTGCCATGGGTACCCGAAGAGTTCGTCTAAGGCGTCGCCTGTGAATACGGTTTTGATTCCTTTGGGTTTGAGCAGTGTTAAGCCGATGTATACGGGGAGACTGTTTCTGATTTCCATGGGGTCGAATTTTTTGAGTGCTTCGACTACTTTGGGGTAGAATTTCATTACGTCTTCTTTGCCGAATTGGTAGGTTTCGTGTTTGAGGTGTAGGAGTTCGACCATTTTTTTGACGTATTCTGTGTCTTTTGGTTGACCATGTTTAAACGCTAGAGTTAGGCAGGGGATGTCGGGGTTGTATTTTACTGCTTCGTAGGCGATTATTTGGGTGTCTGTTCCAGCGCTGAAGAGGAATCCATCAGCCATGTTTCTTTTTACTATGTCGTGAACTAGTGTTCTGACTTTTGGCAGAAGGGGTGCGTATTCTGCTTCGGTGAGAGTCATTTTTGTATCCTCGCAATACAGTTTAGGTTTCATTTGGGGTATATAAGGTTTATTAATATGCAAGGAAAATAAAACAAAACGTAAACAATTGTGTCAAAACCAACATAAATAATGAACAAACATAAAAGAGGCACAGACAAGGCAGTCATAACTCATAAATCAGCTACATTTAAATGTACAAACAAAACACTCCCTCTACAACAAGAGGCACAAACCATGAAAATCACAGTAATCCACATGAAAATACGAACAACCCTACAAGAAAACCTAACCGCCGCAGAAACCGCAATCCAAACAGCCGCCAAACAAAACCCCGCACTCATCGCCTTACCTGAATACTTCACCGTACCCGACTGCATGGCACACTTCACAAACGCACCCAAAATCAGCAAAGAAACCTGCACCAAAACCTTAGAATTCCTACAAAAAATCTCCAGCCAAATAAGCGACATTTACCTGTTAGGCGGTTCAGTGCTTCAAGAAGACGGCGGCAAATTCTACAACACCAGCACTCTTTGGAAAAACGGCAAAATGCTGGCAAGCTACAAAAAAATCAACCCCATAACAGCAGAAATCGAGGCAGGTGTTTCCCGTGGTAGCACTCCACTGGTAGTGGACACAGAATTTGGCAGGCTTGGCATGATAGTATGCGCAGACACTTTTGACCCCGAACTCGTCAAAAAAATTGCTGAGATGGGCGCTGAAATTGTTACGCTCCCCGTTGCAGCCATGGGAACCCACCCCACCGTTAAAGGGCACCCATTAACTGAAGGTATCGCACGGGATTATGGCATGTTTATCTTAAAAGTTGGCAATGTTAGTTCGAACATGCGTGGTGGCAGAAGTGCTATTATTGCGCCATGGGGTATTCTTGGTGAAGTTACTGATGCACCTGAAGACTCGATTTTAACAGCGGATTTAGATATAGAAAGGTTAAGGACGTACCGCAGTAATCTTAAACAAAAATAGTTTGGTTCGGTTTAGTGCCAGATTTTATTTTTTTGTCAATCATATTTATTTAGTCGAAAGAGAGCTAATTTAGGCAAGAGAGGGGTTTGTTGAACAAAAAAATTCTAGCAGCAGTAAGCATAATTATAGTTGTTATAGCACTTGTAAGTTTTACAGCATTATACATTACAACCTACAACAACATGGTCGCCTTAGAATCAACTGCTGACGCGCAGTGGGCACAGGTGAACACGCAACTTCAACGCCGTTACGATTTGATTCCTGGAGTAGTTAACGCTTCGTACTCCTATTTGGGTTACGAGAGTTCTGTGCTGGAAGAAGTGACACGGTTAAGGACTCAGTGGATGGAAGCAGAACAGTCAGGCAACATCACAGAAATAAACGATGCCACGGGGCAACTTGAAACTTCAGTTACCAACTTTATAGTGACAATCGAAAATTACCCTGACCTAGAGGCGTCCTCAGTAGTTCAGGATTTAATGGTTGTTTTGGAAGGAACTGAAAACCGAATCTCAACGGAACGAATGCGCTACAACGATGACGTGCGAGACTACAATATTGTCATAAAGGCATTTCCAGGAGCGTTTTTCGCTACAGGCTGGGGCTTTAATGTTAAACCCTACTTTGAAGCGACAATCGGAGCCGACCAACCCGTAAATATTCCAACCTACACTTAAGGAAACACGTCTAATGAATAAGCAGTCAAAAACAGCAACTGCTCTTATCCTCATTGTTTCTCTGCTTTTTTTGGCTTATTTTACGGTGCCTGTTCAAGCCTACATTATTTCTGACGATTGGGCAAGCGCAATTGATGATTATGCGTTAAGCGTGGATGAACGTACAGGCGCTGAAATTGTGGTGTGTGTTTTTCCTTCACTGGCTGGACACGGCATCCAAAACAAGCAGGGGCAAGAAATTCAAGATATTGTGGAGTTGTCGGTTTACATTTTTAACGAGGAGCCTTTGGAGACTTATTCAGGTGACCAAGTGGGTGTAGGTAAAGCTGGACAGGACAACGGTATCTTGTTGGTGCTTGCCATTGAGGAACGACAGTGGCGCATCGAAGTTGGCTACGGTTTAGAAGGCGACATCACCGACATTGAGTCAAACCAGATAGCTCAGCAGTATTTGGTTCCCCAAATGCAACAAGGTAACTACGAATATGCAATCTATGACACAATTGAGGCGTTAGCAAACAAAATTCCAGATACTAACCAGACAGTAACACCAAGAGGATACTACCTATACGAAGCTGACTCCACATCAGCTACAACATCAAATCCGTGGTGGTCATGGATAATAGAAAACTATTATGGAATTCCCCTTTGGCTAATTATTCTTCTAATATTTCTGGGCGTAGCTGTTCCAGTGTTTGGCGGAAAAAGAGCCCGCGGTGGAAGAAGCGGTGGAGGAGGTTCCTCAGGAAAATGGTAGCTAGTAAATTTTACTCCATTCATCCACGATTTTTGTCATTTTCTTGAACTCGTACTTTTCCAGCCAATCTCTAAATGCGTTGTTGTGCACTGCGAATTGGGCGATACGTTTGGCATTTTCGGAGTCATGCACCAAAAACAACACCGCATCTAGATTGTGCCTTGACACATACGCTACAGCTCTTAGAAGCGCATCAAGTTTTTCGTCGGTTGGCATCTCTGCGCTGAGTTCTAAAGTCACAGGTTTCTTTAAAATAGCACAGAAATCCTGCACCAATAGGTCAACCCAGTAATTAGTCAAATAATCCCGCGATGACAGGGGCACATGGAAGTAATCCACAAGTTCACTAATCGCCTCTAAATCCAAACCGAAGCGTTCTTTGGCAAGCACGGGGTCAGGCCAAATCTCCACCGCAAACGTCCCCTTCACCTTTGCCTTGGCGTCACGTACAAACTGTGTTGTAACCTCTGCACGCCATTCATTCCAGCTTAAGCCACTTTTTTTGTGCAGTTCTTGACATCTTGGGCAGGTGCAGAACTCTTTTTCGGGGAAGTGATACAGATTCAAGGTTACACCTAAGATGTCTTCTTTGCTTAGGCTTTCAATGTAATCAAGAACCTTAGCGTTATATTGAGGGTGAGTGGGACAGACAAAATCAAATGCCAAATTTGCTCTGCGGTTTTTACGCAGTGCAGGACCATTCTTTGAGAGCGCCACCATACTGGGGTCATCTCGTATGGCTTTTGCGTCGCAGAAACATGTAACGTCATTTTGCATTTTTTTAGCTGCTGGGCAAGCTTGTCCATCTGCCCATTTGCTGTAGTAAACTGGAATTTCAAATCCTTCAACTATTTCAGGCTTGTAAGTGACTAAGCCAACTTTCACTTTTCGATTTCCACCTTTATTGGAAAACAATTATAGGTTGGCACTTATTTAATTGTTGATTCACTGATTCACATGGAAACCAAGAAAAAAACCGTCATTGTCGATTACTCCAAATGCCAACCTTGCAAAATGCAAATCTGCATCGGCGTTTGCCCTGAAGGCGTCATAGAAGAGGGCGAAGATAAAAAACCTCAAATCACCGATGATGCCTCATGCACCAGCTGCGGTGTCTGCGTTGACTTATGTCCAACTCATGCAATAACGCTAAAGCCTAAAGAGGAAAAAACCAAGTAATGGGGCAACCGTTTTGGAGCAGTTTGACCTCGCAAACAAAAAAGCCACCCTAACAATTAACGGAAACGTTCTTGGAGTATCATCACCACAAGGCTTAGTTACAGTTAGTTCAGCAATTTTTAACGGTGGCTTCAAACGGGTGCAAGCTGTACTTAACGTGTCTGTCCCAGACGATTACAGCGACGTAGTGCTCCATGACGACCCATTCAAGCTAATTCGTGATTCAGCAAAAAGAATCGGCATAACCCAAGACTACACCGCCATGGTAACCGCGGCGAAAATCGAAAACTATGCCTTCCGAACCAAAAGCTCCAACGGTTTCTCAGTGTATGTTGCCGCAACCGCAGGCTGCTCACATGGCGAATCCTCAGGCGAAACAATCAAAATCCAAGAAATAACAGGAACCATAAACATCATCGTCTTAATCGATGGCAAACCTTCACCGAGTTGTATGGCAGCTGCCCTAATCACGGCAACAGAAGCCAAAACCGCATCCGTACGAGATTTAGACATCCGAAGCCGCTACACTGGCGATGCAGCAACAGGCTCCATAACCGACAGCCTCATCATCGCATCCACAGATGAGGGATCAGAAATCAGTTATGGTGGACCAGCCTCAGAACTTGGTCAACTCATTGGGTCTTGTGTGCGAAGTGCGGTTAATGAAGCAATTATCAAGCAGGATGGGTGGGATGCAAAGCGGTCGGTTCTTGAGCGGCTTAAGGAGAGACATCTTCCAGTGGAGAAGCTGGTTTTTGAGTTGTCCAAGGTTGAGGGCTTAAAAGTTACGGTCGAGGGTCTCAAGAAGGTTTTAGGGGATAACCCTGTTTATGCTTCGGCTTTGATGGCTGCTGCAAAGTTTGATGATGATTTGCAGAAGGGTTTGGTGCCCCGTGAGTTCGGTGAAGTATCGGTTCTAGCTAAAAAGGTTGCCTCTTGCGTTGTAGCAGGAGGAGCTATGGCTTCTGATTATGAAGTGGTGGATTTGCCGCCGTTTCTTAAGCAGACTTTAATTGCTATATTGAAATCAATTAATTAACCGTAGTTTACAAAGACTTTAATAACCTCCTAAAGTTATTCGTTAACAAAACGTATGTAAATGGTGAAATAAAACTTGAAATTTGGCACCTTTCTTTATCAACCTGAGCCTGCTCAAGGCGTAGACTATAACTTCTACCGCTTAAAGTCTGAATCAGGAATTGTTGGAAAACCAAACCCAGAAATGTACACTAACATCGCATGTTTTGGCGACAACTTCATGGCAGAAAAACGCCCAGACTGGGTCTCTGTAAGCTCATGGGGTCCAGCACTAAGGACAAACAAGCGCTACAACCTGCGCTGGGACGTTGTGTGCATGACCAACCCAGAAGCACGCGAATACAACCTAAAAATCATCGCTGAATCAGCCAAAGTCACTCCAGGCATCAGCATCAGCAGCCAACACTTCGCCGATCAATACTTCTGCACCTGCCCAAGATGCATAAAAGAACAAGCCAAAAGCGGCTTAAGCTGGAATGAATGGAGAGCAAAAACCGTAACTGACTTCTTAGCTGAAGTTAAAGAAATCGTCAGCGGCAAACCACTCTTTGTCAACCTGCTGCCGGACCCATTGCTGGGTAAACAACGTTTTGGCTATGACTTTGACGCTTTAGCACAGTACGCAGACTACTTTGTTGTTCCAATGTTCAGCAAGGCATACCCAACTCCATGGTACTGGGAAACAATCGCACGCGGCTTTAAGAGTCAACTAAAGAAGCCATTCTTCGTAAACTTCTACGTGCGCGGTCCAAACGAGCAATGGGAAACCGTGGCTACAACCAAACAAATCATGACAGTTGCCACACGTGTTGCACGCCAAGGCGTAGACGGCATCATCTTCCTAGCAGAAAAGGCTGAGTACATCGAGAAGTTCCAGCGAGAAGCTGCTGCGGACAAAGAAACCCGCGAGTTCCTCAAAGGACACAACGGCGATGAAGTCTTAGACCTCTTTGCCCGCTGGGAACAACTCTACAAGTAAGTTTCCTCAAACAACCTTTTTTCTTATTTTTTGTTTATATTCGGTTTTTTGTTTCTGGCTCTAACCCTTAGAGTTTTGGCGCTAAATGTTAGTGTTATATTCAACGTCCAGTCTATTTGAGTTGAGGAAAAAAAATTGACCCAAGACATTAACGTTGAAATCACACAAACGAATCAAACCCCTGAATCGTACTGGAAACAATTCATAAGAAAACACTGGGCAGCTTTTGCCATTTTTGTAGTAGCAGTAATTGTGGCAGTTGTAGGCGCAGTCTACGTGTTTGTCTGGTTCACAGCTCAAGCCCAATCAACAGGTCTGGTTCCAGCAATCCTCAATGCATGGACAATGAACAGCCTTGTCATGTTCATTTTGCACGCTATATTTTGGGAACTCGTCCTAATTGGGATTCCCGCGGCCATCTGTGGAGTGATTGGGTGGCAATGGTGGAAACGGCTACCTGAGCAAGAAAAGCAACAGTACCACAAAGGTAAGAGTTCAAAGTCGAACCGTGCAGGAGGAGCAATCTCACCGCTGCTATTCATTGCGTTTGCGTTAAAAGTTTACTTTGATGGAAACTGGAATAGCGCCATTTCAAGCTGGAGTCTAGATTACGTGGTTGGTTCAATGATTACGATACTTATCTGGATAGCTGCAATCTTCGCCATACCCGCTGTTATAGGAGTTGTTTGGTGGATACACCACGAAACAACCAAAAAACCCTAACCTCTTTTTTAGGGAAAACGGATTTTACAGAAAAAATTGCTAGAATTTGCTTGTTGGTATGTCACCTTTAAGCGCCATGCCTTTTGAGCCCTCAATTATTAGCTGATAGTTTTTGCCTTTATACTCATATCTTATGAACCATACAGGCGCATGCAAGTAAACAATCTGCTTAAGTGTGAGAGTGGTGGTGGCTTCTATGATTCGGTCAACGTTTAGTTGAAGCAGAAAACGATGGTGAGCGTCAATCTGTTGCTTAGCCAGTTCCAAAGCGGCTTCTCGGTCAATTTCACTGTTTAGCAGTTTGGCGAAGCCTTCGATTTTGCGAAAGTCATAGGGGATTTTGCCTGAAAGCGGCACGTCATATTCGCGTGTGGGAAAATCTGAAGCAGCCCTTGCTAACACGAGCCAATTGTATTCTTTTTTGACGTCGCCTTCTTTGACAATGGGAGGCGCTATGCGTTCAAAAATGCCCTTGTAATGGGTTTCTGCCTGCGTGGAAATCACCCAAAACGGCAAATAAATCAGGTTTTTCTCGGTAATTTTGGATTTTCGGGCTAAATCGCCTGGTTTTACAAAGCCAGAACGCATCCATTTACGAATTAAATCCTCAATTTGGCTTTCGTTATAATTGTTTAACAACAGAGAGTGTTCGAAGTTGAAGGCTTGCCCAGTTTGAATGACGGTGGTGAATCCACAGTATTTACAGGTGGCAACTATTTCTCCAGGCTTAAACTCGACTGGAGCGCCACAGTGAGAACAGCGGATTTCTTGGGCAACCGCCATATTTTTACGCCTTCATGTTTGTCCGTTTAATTATTTCTCTTGCCACAATAACGCCTGAGATGGATGCCTGGATTAAACCGCGGGTTACGCCTGCGCCATCGCCGATGGTGAAGAGGTTGCGTATTTTTGTTTCTAGGCAGTTGCTTAGTTGCAGATGTGACGAGTAGAATTTGACTTCGACGCCATAGAGCAGGGTTTCGGGTGAAGCAACACCTGGAGCGATTTTGTCGAGGGCTTCGAGCATTTCGCGGATGTCAGCTAAGTAACGGTAGGGTAAGACGAAGCTTAAGTCGCCGGGGGTGGCGTTTTTGAGTGTTGGAGTGACTACGCTGTGTGAGATGCGTTCAGGGGTTGAGCGTCTTCCATGGCTTAAGTCGCCGAGGCGTTGAACCATAACGCCACCGCTTAGCAGGTTGGATAAGCGGGCGATGTATTTGCCGTACGCGATTGGTTCTTTGAAGGGTTCAGTGAAGTGTGTGCTTACGAGAATGGCGAAGTTGGTGTTTGCGGTTTTGGTTTCTGCGTGGCTTCCACCATTAACAGTCATGACGCCATCGTAGGATTCGGTGGTGACTTCACCGTAGGGTGAAACACAAAACGTACGCACTTGGTCATCAAAAGCTCTTGAATAATAGACCAGTTTAGGCTCATAGAGAACCTTGGTGAGTTTCTCCATGACCGAGGCTAAAAGCTCAACACGCACACCGATGTCTACGGGGTTGTTGACGGTTTTTAAGCCGCGGATTTGAGCTTCAGTTTGCAGCCATTCTGCACCGCCTCTGCCAGGGGCAATGATAACATATTTGGCATAGATTTTTTCGCCGCTGACCGTTTCGACGCCTGAGATAACGTGGTCTTCAGCGATTAAGCCTTTAACTTCGGTTTTGGGTTGGAAGGTGATTTTGCTGTTTAAGGCTTTGCGCATGCGCATGAGGGTTTCTAAGCATTTGTCGGTGCCCATGTGGCGGACTTCCTGCTTTATCAGTTTAAGCCCTGCCAAAGATGCTTGGCGTTCGATTTCGTCAACTTGTTCGTTTTCGCCGCCATACACCTGTTCGCTTGCGCCGAATTTAATGTAAATTTCGTCACAGTACTTTACAAGGTCAGATAGTTCTTTGGTTGAAACGTACTGGTTTAGCCAGCCTCCAACCTCTGTGGATAGGGTGAGTTTTCCGTCACTGTAGGCGCCAGCTCCACCCCAACCGGAGAGCACGTTGCATGGTTCGCAGTGCATGCATTCAAAGCCTCTACTTGAGGGACATTTGCGTTTGTCTATGTCTGCGCCTCTGTCGAGGACTAAAACGTTAAGGTTTGTTTTTTCGGTTAGTTCTAGTGCTGAGAATATGCCGGCGGGACCTGCACCCACAATTATTACATCATATTTCAAAGGGTTTGCCTCTTGGAAATCCGTAAGCTAATAATTGTACAGCTAATTAATCCTTTTGTTTTCAAAATCAAAATAGAAAAGTCTAATTGAACACACTTTTTTCTTTATCCACACTTATTGTCTGGCGCAGATATATCTCAATCATATTTAAATCCCTGCAAAGAACACAATTAAACAGAAACAAAATGCCAGAAACAGCCATAGACGATTTAATCAGCGACTTCAGCCGCTTCTACATACTAACCATACTATACGAAGAACCAACCCACGGCTACCGCATAATCAGCCAATTCAAGAAAAGAGTCAAAAAAGAAGTCAGCCCAAGCCTAGTGTACCCCTTTCTGCAACAGCTAGAAGACAAAGGCTTAGTCACACACACCGTAAAGCATATTGGAGAAAAAGAGCGCAAAATTTTTGAACTTACAAATGAGGGTAGAGAGCTCTGTGTTAACCTGTTTAAACGCTTTGCCCAGCTTGTTTCCATCGCTATAGAACCCAGCCTTAGTATCTGTGCTCATTGTGGATGCAAAGTGTATGAGGGCAGTTACCGAGAAGTTATTGATGGTAAAGAAATGGCGTTTTGCTGTGTGCACTGCGCCCGCACATACAAAGAAAACAAAATACGCAAATAAAAAGAGAGTTAACGTGTGACCAGAACGGGGCAGTGAGCATTTTTGATAACGCCATGGCTTACGCTGCCCAAAACCAGCTCGCTTAAGGTACCAATACCTCTTGCGCCCATAACGATTAAATCATAATTGCCATTTTTTGCAGTTTTTGTTATTTGTCCTATGGCATCACCCTCAACCAGCATAACCTCAACCTCCAAACCTGCAGACGCAGCCAGTTTTTTCCCTGCTGCCAAAGCGTTTTTGCCCTCGTTTTGAAGGATTTCATAAAACTTCTGCTTTGTAGTGCTAATGACAGATGAACCTGTAGGAGTTACATTTAACAGTGTGATTGTTCCTTGCGTCATTTTTGCAACTTTGATTGCTTCTTGTAGTGCACGTGTTGCATGTGCTGAACCGTCTAGTGGAACTAAAATTTTCTTATACACAATAATCCCAAATGACCCAGTCCAGTTTAGGATTAATAAAATTGTTGGTTCCCCCGTAAAAGAGTTAATGCTGGATTAATTTGCTGTTACAAACTTTTTGACAGAAAAACGGATCCAAAATAGAAAGATAGACAAAACAAAAAAAATAAAATAGTTATTTGAGAAAAGCCAAAAAGGCTGAAAATACTAGTCTTTTATGGCTTCGATGTAGCTTATGACGTTCCAGAGTTTAACACGTGTGTATTGTGGCATGTTTGGGTCCTGCGAGATATCCTCAAGAAGAGAAACCGCATTAGAAGCCCTAACAGCAGCTGTATATTCACCGCTTTGAAGCGCATCCATCGCGTCTTTGGCGGCACGCCTAATGTTTCGAGGTGTTGTGCTGTCCTCTGAAACTTCCCCAAGGACGCATAGTGCTTGTTTAATTTTTGCTTCGTACTCTTCAGATTTTTTCTTACGCACCATAAATATTCCCCTCTACCGCAATGCAGTAATCAAATTATATAAGCTTTTGATACGTATTTACTTTGGGGTTCAATAATTGCAACCAAAACAAGACAACCATCACATCCGCCGCGGAGCAGAACTGCTCATGCAAGGCGCCACCTTAACAGACCTGTCATGCCCAGTCTGTGCGTCTCCTCTGTTTAGGCTAAAAGACGGCACACTTTGGTGCACTAAAGACGAAAAAAAAGTCATAATAGTTAAAGAAGGACAAGAAATGCCCAAGCCGCAACCAGCCCCAAGCGCACCCGTCAACAATACGGCATACGACAAGCTGGAAGCAACCTTGATGGCAAAAGTGCAGACAGTTCAAGACAAACTCGATAAAGCCGAAGACCCAGAGGAAATCCAAAAACTCAGCACTGCCCTCTCAGAGTTACTAGGCAGCCTTGAAAAAATCAAGCAAATGAAAAAACAATAGGGAACTCTGCTTTGCTTGGAAAATATGATAACTTTCCAGTTAACCTCCATTTTGCTGAGTCGTTTTTGTGCATGATTTCAAGCAGGCAACTGCAACGAAAACTAGTCCAGAAATTCTGCGAGCTAAACAAGCAGAGTTTTTGTTTTGAAGAAGTTGCAAACCCAACAGTGCCAAATAGCACATTGATTTTTGAGTTCGGCTTAGCTGAAAACGACGGCTTCAACTTCCTCAGCGAAGAGGAGACAAAAAAAGCCTTAACTGCCCTGAAAGATTCATTGCGCACGATGGATTTTTTCTGCTCAATTCGCTACTACAAGAAAAACAAAGGGAAACGGACACCCCTTAAATTTGATTATTACATGATGCGTTTACTATTTAGTAAGGGCGAGGTGGAGTTTAACTTGTTTCATGAACGGGGGTTACGTTACATTTCGCCGGAAGATTTAGTCTTGTTTGTTGTTGATAAATTAAACGAGGACTCAACGCGGAAAATTATTAGGCGAAAACAGTTAGATGCCGGTCTGTAGATATTTATTTTACAATCGAAAATTATATGTCCAACATGATTTTGATATGCTAACACCAGATTTACAAATTACAGGTGAACACAGTAATGCTTCCAGTTGAAATAAACTCGCTAAAAAAATATTACGGCAACACAAAAGCCGTAGATGGCATATCCTTCACTGTAAACCAAGGTGAAGTGTTTGGTCTTCTAGGTCAAAATGGTGCAGGAAAAACCACAACCATCGAAATCATGGAAGGCCTGCGCGAACGAGATGGCGGCGACTTGAAAGTTTTAGGACTTGACCCGTGGAAAAACGGGTATGAACTGCACAAAAAAATCGGGGTTATCCCACAGGAATTCTCCTTCATGGAGAAAACCACGCCCAAAGAAGCCATAATCTACTACGCAGACCTCTTTAACATAAAAGTTGACCCCCAAGCAATCTTAAAAGAGGTGCTGCTGGAAGAGTCAGCTAACGTTTACTTTGACAACCTCTCAGGCGGGCAAAAACGCAAAACAGGACTTGCACTTTCACTGGTAAACTCGCCAGAACTACTTTTCCTTGACGAGCCAACCACAGGGCTTGACCCAAACGCGCGACGAGCAATCTGGGAAGTCATACGCAGCCTAAAATCAAAAGGAAAAACCATTATCCTCACAACGCACTACCTCGACGAAGCCCAGCAACTCTCAGACAAAGTAGCAATCATGGACCACGGACGTATTGTCGCAAAGGGAACATCTGAGGAAATCATCAAGCAGCATGGTTCAGGTGAACGCTTAGAAATCAACGGAAACCAAAAACTAGCAGACTACATCAAAGAAAACACTGAACTACAAGTCACCTACGACAACATTAAAGGCAAAATCACAATACCCTTAACCAAAAAAATCGATGCCTTAGCCGCGTTGGCAGCAGCAGAGCAGTCAGGCTTAGACTGGGGACAAATCCAAACACTTCAAGACAGTTTAGATGACGTTTTTGTTAAACTGGTGCAAACCGTGGAGAACATGCACACACCAGAAAACGAGGAAACCGAAAATAATCAAGACAAAAAGCGGAGGCGCTAAAAATGGTCAGTGGAAAAAGAATTTGGGCGGACTTTAAAACTTACAGCAGAGGATACCTTAGAAACAAGTTCGGGTTATTCTTTGGCTTAATATTTCCAGTTATACTAATCGTGATTTTTGGGATGATTTTTTCTGGGAACAGTTCTGGAACAATCAATGTTTACGCTCAAAATCAAGATACTGGTCCGTTCCCAAACGGGGTTAACATAGGCGACGGTTTTCTATCTGCCCTAAACGAGTCCGGTACAATTAAAATCATAACAGTAGATGCCTCAGAGGATTTCTCAAAGTTCCTTAAAGAAAACTCAGCATCAGATGGAATACAAATACCAGAAGGTTTTTCCCAAAATTACATTATGGGACAACAGGTTAACATAACTGTGTACGGTAATCCAACAGCAAGTACAAGCGGCATCGTGACTGGAACAGTCAACGGAGTTTCCAACTACTTTAATTTGCAACGCTTCAACGGCACAAGTGTAATTGGGTTAACCCAAACAACCGTTAACACTGAGCAAACCAAATATGTTGACTTTCTAATACCCGGTTTAATTGGCTTCTCAATACTGGTTAACCCAATGTTTTCGCTTGTAGAAATTTCCTCACAATACAAGAAAAACAAACTTTTCAAACAATTATCATTGACCCCACTGACAAAGACGGAGTGGCTAATATCCAAAATAATGTGGTACATCGTCCTCTCCGCCGTGTCATTCGTATTGATGGTTACAGTGGGAGTATTAGCCTTCGACGCACACATAACCCTAACATTGTGGCTGATTCCCTTCATGATACTGGGACCGATGATGTTTGCTTCGCTGGGCATGCTGGTTGGCACAGTAACCAAAAACCCTGAAACCGCAGGCGTTATTGGCAACGCCGTCACATTCCCAATGATGTTCCTTTCAGGAACCTTCTTCCCCCTAAGCATGATGCCTGATTACCTGCAAAACTTTGCCCATGTCCTGCCACTGTACTACATTGTTGATGGCTTAAACAACGTCATGGTCTACAGCAACATCCCAGGCGCACTACTAGACATTGGAGTCACCCTGATAATTCCTGCAGTCATCTTTGCCGCGGCAATCAAATTCTTCAAATGGAGAGAAGACTAACCCTCCAAACAACCTTTCCTTTACAGCCATTTGATGCCTTAGAATTCAATACAAAAACCACAAGAGAAAACTGGTTTTCCTGCTTTATAAGGGTCTATCGGCAGAACAACAGGACGGTTTAATTGTAATATGTTACAATTAAACAATCTATTGCTAGTCCTGCTTCATAGAATTCTGGAACACTACAAACTACGGTTACATAGCGGTATGTCTCTGTTGTTTCTGCCAGGTACAGCGTGGTAAAATCGGGGTAAGTATGATAACTACAAGAACCAGCATACACCCAATCGCCACTGCCAGTCTCAGAAACATAAACCATCAAGCCAGCCTGATACGCCGAACCATAAACCCAAATCTGACTGGACACACCTATCACACTATTTAATTCTGCCTTAACAGCTACATAACCCGAACCGCCCAATCCAGCAGAAACAATTGCACCCACATCATCGTCAGGTCTGCTTCCTTCCATACCATTTGGGTTGTCAATAAAGCCATCACCGCTTAAAATCTGAAAATCATAAACATCATCCACATAAACAGTCGTGGAACCTGGATTAAGGCATAAACGTAAATCACCATTACCATAAATACGCATTCCACCAGATTGTCAACCATATTGCTCTTCATTTGGCTGTTCTTTATCAGGCCACCATGTCTCATATTCAGGCAACGGACTTTCTAAATAGTTCAGTGAACCAAATGTTGTCTGAGCTGCTTGGTCTAAAGCATCATTTATTGAATAACCCCCTACTAAAGCATAATTATAGAAATTAATAATAAAATCCATCGCTAAACCAGGATTATCTTCAAAGCTTTGGCTGGATAGAGCAGGCGATGCGTATTCAAAGCCAATATAACAATGATTACCGGATGGATAACTATAACCATCATTACTCATCTCTAAATCTTTAGTCCAAGCATAAGGTAAACCATAATTATCAGGCCAACTACCCCATTGCTGAGCACTCATACATGACCAACTCCAAACAAAAAAGTTTGTCCAAGTAGTCCTTGAAGCAATATCAGACCAAGTAACATTACAAACAGGACACCAATAACTATGCTCACCATGCATGTGCCCATGATAAAACACGGCAACATAGTCATAGCCACGGGCAAAATTGTAAGTATTACTTAGAATCGTATCCCCATTTGTTTGAGCTCCAAAGGCATTAGTCGCATCATATCCAGCGAAATAAAAATAATTTGTTACCGCGTTAGCCAATTGTTGCATTGCAGTGATCTCATCCACAGTTTCATTCACAAATTGTCCACTTAAGGATCCATAAATTACTGATTTTACATCAACATCAGGAATTGCCTGAACCTGCGAAGCAAACACGGAAAAGGAACATATAAGACATACGGAAAAAAATAATGTGAAAAGCTTCAAAGATTTATGTCTAACGTTGGCAACAATAAATCTGTGCCTATTACCAGCAAAAATCAAGCCGATAATAATTGCAGAAAAAGAAACGCAAATTACCAACAGCAATGCTGGCTCGCAGACTTGAAAAGAAGCCTTTTCTACAGAGGCACCAGAGGTCTCTTGAATGCCACCAATCATAGGACTTACAGAACTTACCTCCCCACTATCAGCCCAGATTCTAACATAAACACCCGTTACTCCACCTGGATAAACACGGTCAAACCCTATTGGAATAAACCATGAAGGGTACAAAGTAAACGGGTCGCCGCCACGGGCGGTACTTTCTTTGTGGTAATTAAGATAGCATAAAGATAAATTCCCGACCGAAGCAACCTTAAAATCTGAAACAGTAATATTGCCCATTTCCGTATTGGCAACTTCAAGCGAGTAAGACTCAACAGCCCCAAGAGCCATAGCCTCAGCTTCCTGACTAGAAACAACTGGGGAGCCAGCTATGGTGTAGAGCTGCCAGTTATCCAAAAAAGCCTTTAGCACACCATCACGATAGGACAAAGCAATATTTTTTACAGGAGCTTCTATACCTTCAGAATCAATGTAGGTCCAAACAAAATCAGCCTGTGACTGCCCTGTATAGGTTATTTCAAGCTGCGCATTTGTTGTGGTCTTTGTGATATTTTGGTTGGCGCTTATAGATTCCAGCATAGATTTTAAAGTGTCATAAACTGGTTCATTGGTGTAGTTTTGATACCTTTCCATGAAGCCTTTGGCATCCGTGACATAATTATCAGCCAAGTATCCAAGAGAAGGAGTACCGCTTACATTGCTTACAAATATCCTTTGCAATTTATCGCCCACAAAAGAGCAACTGATGCGCATACTGCAGTCTTTTCCTGAAAAAATAGTGTCTGTTTCTTTGGTAGGCAAAGTCATATACAGGGAGTTTTGCTGAGATGATTTCAGGCTGGAGTTAGCTAAATCAAAGCCTACAATATTATCGATTATGTTTAGTGATTTCTCTTGGACTGGAACTTGGGCTTGTGTGAGAGGAAAAGAAGCCAAAAGAGTGCCAAACAGGAAAATTATTGTTAATGTTGGAACAGTTAGTTTGAAAAGTTTTGTCATACATTTCGCACCTGAATTGCTGGTACTCCATATTTATCAAAGTATTTTTAAATTTTTCCTATTTACATGTATTTTGAAAAGTTTTAAATATTAAATTTCTTTAATATTTATTGGGGGAACTGAGATGTTCTTTTCAAAAAACAGACAGAAAATAAGAAAAACAGCAATTCTCTCAGTACTTCTTTTGCTTGTTCTGCTGACGGTTTTCCCAAGCACTGCATCAGCAGAGGGAGAATGGTACCCAACCAGACCTCACACCTACGACAACATCACCAGCCATTACCCCCAAAACAAAACCTATAATCAAAACTGCCTCACCCTAAATGTTACAATAGAAAGTAACAGTTTTCTGGAATACCGAGCCAGATGCCCGTACTTCTATTCTATTGATGGAACAGAAGAAATATTATATGGATCCTGGTCCCAACTCGGCCTTGGCAAATTAAATCAAACAGTCATCAGCCAATACGAAGTCACCGACTGGCCATATGACCCATACACAGTATACACTTGGAA
>JAOZIA010000010.1 GCA_026014585.1 Candidatus Bathyarchaeota archaeon
GATGCCCAAGTCAACAACGTCACCAAAACCCTCTTCAAAAAATACCAAAAACCAGAAGACTACGCCAACGCCGACATAACAGAACTCGAAAAAGACATCCACTCAACAGGCTTTTATCACAACAAAGCCAAAAACCTAAAGGCATGCTGTCAAATGCTGGTTGAAAAATTCCATTCTCAAGTCCCAAAAACCATGGAAGAACTGCTGGAACTCCCAGGGGTAGCACGCAAAACCGCCAACATAGTCCTTTTCAACTCATTTGGCATCACCGCAGGTATCGCAGTAGATACACATGTACGTAGACTTTCGCAACGATTGGGCTTAACCCAAACAGATAATCCCCAAAAAATTGAGCAGGACCTGATGACGATTACGCCTAAAGAGAAATGGATGCCGCTCACAGACTTGCTGATTTATCATGGCAGGGCAGTTTGTAACGCAAAAAAACCCAAATGCGAGATTTGTGTGCTGAATCAGATTTGCCCATCAGCCTTCACGTTTAGCAGTTAATTCGCCAAGTTTTTATGCCTGCAACTTCATAGTTTTCTTGAGGGTTTTTTATGGTTAAACAAGTTGAAGTGGGCGATAAGGCTCCGGATTTTATTTTACCTGACACTGAAATGAAAATGCGAAGTCTAAAAGAGTTCTTAGGAGAAAAAGTTGTGCTTGCCTTTTTTGTGAGCGCCTTTACCAGCACCTGCACCCAAGAAGCATGCAGCTTTCGTGATTCGATGTCAAGGCTAACCGATATGAAAGCACAGGTTATTGGAATCAGCGTTAATGACCCCTTCTCTAACAAAGCTTTTTCAGAAAAAAACAGGCTGCCTTTTCCGGTGTTAAGTGACCACACTAGGGAAACGATAAGGGCGTATGGGTTGGAAATGCCTGATTTTGCGGGGCTAAAAGGTTACAGTGTTGCTAAACGCAGCATTGTCATCATTGACAAGGATGGGATAGTGCAGTGGATGTGGGTTTCTGAAAACTCGGAAGTTGAACCTGACTACGAACAGGTACAAAAGGCGGTAGAGCAAGTAAAATAAAGGTCTTTTTTCAAACAAAATCACTAACAAACATATCAGCAGATTTAGTGGTTGTTACTGAAAATTTTAAATAAACAGTTACCAGTATCTTTGCTATGACCCGCAAGAAAAGGCACACACCAAAATCTAGCCAGAAACATTCTGCTATGAAATTTGATAAAAAATTGGTGATAACAATTGTGGTGATGGCTGCTGTCGTCATTGTTTCTGTTGCATTTCTTGCAGTCAATTATTTTGGCGATAATTCCCCCAGTGAGTTAACAGGTTCAACTAAGGTTTTACTGGAGACCAGCATGGGCGATATCACCATTCAACTACGAACAGACAAGCCCATAACTTCTGAGAACTTCCGCACTCTGGTTGAGCAGGGAAGATATGACAACACAGTTTTCCACCGAATTATCGAGGGGTTCATGATCCAAGGCGGAATAGTCTCAGGCACAGTTGATAAAATATCCGACGAGATAGGACAAAACAACAACAATGATGCCTACACTGTAGCGATGGCAAAAACCAGTGAGCCTAACTCAGCAACAAGCCAGTTCTTCATAAACACCGTGGATAATGGCGAAAAAGTAGTGGATTATGACGGAACTAAATTTGACCAAGTTTACACTGTGTTCGGAACCGTGATTGAAGGCAAAGACGTAGTTGATGCAATATCGCAGGTACCATGTGGACCAAACCCAGATAATACAAGCGAGATTAGTTCACCATTGGAACCAGTGACTCTGATTAAAGCAACCATGATACCTTAATCAACCATTTATTCTTCGTCTGCAGTGTTTCTGGCGCAATAGGCATAATAAGTAAGATTCCACAATGTTTTCGAGGACACAATTTATGTCAGGACAAAATCAAACACCTAAACCAGCCTCAGCATACGTAAATGCAACCAAAGTTTTACTCCAAACCAGCATGGGCGACATAACAATCGCGCTACGCAATGATATGCCCATAACAACAGGGAACTTCAAAAACCTAATCCAAAATGGCACATATGACGGCACCATCTTTCACCGCGTCATACCAAACTTTATGATTCAAGGTGGCGACCCCACAGGGACAGGCTACGGAGACCCCTCAATCCCAGACATCAAAGACGAATTCACAAAAAGCAACCACAACGACAGAGGAACCATCGCCATGGCAAACGCGGGTCCAAACACGGGAAGTAGCCAATTCTTCATAAATGTAGTTGACAACAATTACCTTGATGCAATGCACCCCGTTTTTGGGGCGGTTATTTCAGGAATGGATGTTGCAGACAAGATTTCAAAGGTAAAGCGGAACTCAAACGATAAACCCAAAGAAAACGTGACAATCGTAAAAGCAACAATACAGCAGTAGCAAAAATAGGAAAAATCAAAAATTAAGTAAAAAATTTACTTTTTCTTTTCTTCTTTATCTTTAGGCTTAGAACCAATTTCTACCAGTTGGATGTTGACCTGATAGTTTTTGTCGCCTACTTGCATTTTGCCTTGTCCGTAGAAGCCGCGGCTTCCTGTGCTGAAGTTTTTAGGGTTGATTATGAAGGGTTGTTTTACGCCGTTTAATTTTATAGTTGCCATATTGGGTATTTCTTCACTCATTTGAATCATCCAAGTTGGATTATTCTCAGGGTTGCTTTTCACCTTTTCGCTTCCAAAAAACAGCCACAAATAATTACATGGTTACCCATTAAGTAAATCACCCATTGCCAGAAATCCACTTTTCTAATGCCATAATCATTTTCACAAGTCTCAAATTAAGGTGCCTGGATAGGATAACATGGGTTAAAACTGGACAGACAATAACTGCCCAAATTTTTCTTTCCCATCAACTTTTGCTCAGCACTCGACTAAGCGCTGCAACAACGTTTTGGTTACCCATCGCAAGCATGTATGGACCAAGCCTTGGACCTTGCTTTGCACCCAACAAAATTTGGTATAGTAGCTTGAAGAATTTGGCTGGTTTGAGGTTGTTGGTTTTTGCACTGTTGAAGATGGCGTTTTGGATTTTGTCAGGGTCAGATTCAGCTTCCAATGCAGGGATTAGTTCGATGAGAGCTTTTTTCTCCTCAGCAGTCAACGTGACGTCGGTTTCGGTGATTTCTTCAAAGTCCTGTGTCCAATTAAGAGCGTACTCTATACGTTTAGCTAAGCCAGCGTCTATACCTTGACCTTTTTGCAGATAACCATAACTTTGCAGTTTTTCAGCTACAAAATCGTTTAGGCATTCCTTGGGCGCTAGCTTGACAAGGAAAGCCATCAGATTGTAGGGTACATGAATGCTGGCTTTACTTGGTGGCTTCATGACATAGCAGTATTTTAGCAAGCCAGTGAGGCGGATTTTTTCTTTTTCACTAACCTGTTTTTTGCCAAAATAAACATCCTCCATCTCGTCAAGCTCGTTCATGTAAGAAGGAATATCAGAAACATCCAAAGTCCTTGTGCCCACAAACCGCTTAAGCATCAACAACAGCAACGACTGCGGAGAACCATAACGGAACCACACCTGTGGAGTAAACACGTTACCAGCAGACTTAGAAATCTTTTTGCCGCCCTTGTCAAGGAACATCTCGTATTTTGCGTGGCTTGGAGGCTCAAACTTTAGAACTTCACGGCAGATGCGGTCATTTATTTTGACTGAATCCGCGATGTCTTTGCCGTAGGCTTCAAATCGGATGTCCAGTGCTCGCCATCGGGCTGCAAATTCGCTTTTCCAAGTAAGTTTCCCATTTCCACTTTTAATGTCCACTTCGCCCTCATGACCACAACCAGGTATGAGTTTGCCGCGGATTTCTAGCCCTTCGCATTTGTAGGTGACTTTGTCGGTTTTGGGGTCAAACTTGTATGCTCGGGTAGTGTAGAGATGCCCACATTTTTCGCAAACCGCAAAGAACGGCAATACTTCAGTGTAGGTTTCCTGTCCGACCTCTTCTTTGACAATTTCACCTACTTGCCTTGCGTTAGTAAGGATTGTTCGGATTTCGTTTAACAGTAAACCTTTTTTGTAAACTTCGTTGGCTGAGTAATACGTGTACTCTATACCACACGTATCCAGAGCATCCAGCAGTAGTGAACTCATGTGTTTGCCATAGCTTTCATGACACCCAAACGGGTCAGGTATAGTTGATACCGAGTAACCAAGGTATTTCTCTAGGCTCTGAGCAATGTCTGAGGGTAACCCAGCGGGAACCTTGCGCAGCCCGTCCTTGTCATCACAGAAAGCAACCAATTCAGAATTACAATCCATATTTTTCAGCGCTAAGGTCACAGCGTAGCTTCTTGAAGCATCCCCTAAACTGCCAATGTGCGGAAAACCTGAAGCGCCCAAACCCATTTCTGTGCGGACTTTGCTCATGTCGCGCTTTAGGGATTGCTCGCGCTCGATTATTTTTTTTGCCATTAGGTCATACCATGTGCCGTGACCGATAATTTCTTCACTCATTACGTCTGCCTTCTGTCAAATTGACTGTACGTTGATGTAAAAAAATGTATAGGAGCCAAAAAAGGCTTAGGGATTTACTTTCGTTTCAATGCCGCCACTATAGCTAAGACGCCTATTACCAGCAGGATAAGCGCAAGCGAGTACACCCAGCCATAGCCAAACAGGAACCAAGCGCCGCCAACCGCGATTGCACACAAACCCATCGCTATGGTACTAAATGCGCTACGCTCATACTTGACGGGTTTATTTCCTCGTATTGCACCCAGCACTGTTAGCCATAATCCTGCGAACACCAAAAATAGAGGAATCGTCCAAACCCAATCAGCAAGCACCAATACAGCGAGCAGTATCGCAACTACAAAGGCAACAAAGAAAACACCGATGGTTAAGAGTTGACGATTACTTTCGCTCATTATGGTTGCCTATTCTATTTTGTTTCCGCATTCAGGACAGAACTTGCTGTTTGCTGGTATGGATTTGTTGCATTTTGGGCAGGTCATTGCTTCATGTGAGGGCGGGGATAGGTTGGTTCCGCAGTTGGGGCAGAATTTGCTTGTTGCAGGGACTTTTTCGCTGCATTTTGGACAGATAACCAAAGCTGCCGCGGGTGCTGCTTGGGGTGCACCTGTGGGCGTCATGATTTGTGGGATAAGAACCATGCCTGCTCCGAGTGCTCCTGCGCCGCCGCCTCCTTGCCCGAGGCTTGCTGCTGCGCTTTTGACGGTTTCCATGCGCAGAACATCACCGGGTGCGGTTTGTCCTGTTTTGAGCCAGAAGAGTCTTTCGCGGTATTCGGGGGTTGTGTCGATGCCTTCAAAGCGTAGGTCAGTTAGTTCTATGCCGACTCGTTTGAAGTAGTCGCTTAAGCTGTTTTTGACTATGACACTGGTTTCGTCTAGGCGTGTGAATACTGTGATGAGGTCGTAGTGGCTGAGTTCATCAATAATTTTTTCGTTTAGGAAGCCGCGTAGGAAACTGTTGACTTCGTCGGTTGTGTAAGCTTTTTGTCCACCTACAACTTCGTTAACAAACAGTGAAGCCTCCGCGATTTTAAACCAGAACTGCCCATACACTTGAAGCGGTGCAAGTTCGGTGGTTTGTGCTTTGGTTCCCCATTTGCCGGCGAAGATTTTTGTGCTGATGAATATGACGGTTGCTTTGAAGGGTTTGTTTCCGCCAAAACCTGCCAGCCGCGTTAGCAATCCTGTTAATAGGGGCAGATTAAGTGTGGTTAGGGTGTGTCGTCCTGGTCCGAAAACGTCATAGGCTTTTCCATCTCTGAAAAACACTGCCATTTCGTACTCGTGTACGACTAGTTGTGATCCCCATGTGATGTCTTCATTTGGGTAACGCCAAACAATTGCTTCGGCACCAACATTGGTCCATTCTATTACTTGTGGCATTATACATTCACTCCCATGATTACTTCATTTCTTTTACTAAATGTGTCATCTAAAAGTTCAAGCTTATCAGCTATACCTTGAACCTTTTCTTTAAGGTTGGTGTAGTCACCATTTAACAGTTGCACTTTGAGCGCGTCCACTTCTGCAGAGAAAACGTTGACGCTGTCTAAGAGTTGATTGTCAAAGGCTATCATGCGGTCAAGATTTTCCTCTTTGATTTTAACTATGTCAAAGAAGCCGCTGTACCCATAAGATGCATGGTTAACTTTTGAGGCTACTGCATCTGCTTTTGCGGTTAACCTGTCGATGTCAGTTAAAACATCAAAGTAACGTCTATCAGCTATTTTTTGTGATATAGCTCGGATGTTATCTTTATCTTTTGAAAGCTTGGCGTAAAGGTGATTTCGAATAAGCTTATCGGATTCACGTCGCAACTCTTTCTCTTTGTACCCTCTAAAACCAGGGAGCGCCGCGACGATTTTTTCTGAAAGCCTCATTTGGCTTTTAGATTGAGCATATACATCCTTATTTTCGGTCATTTTATAATCCGCCTTTTTTCACTTTTTAATAGAAAAATGGTGTGGCTCTTAAAGTTTTTTAATACACGGAAATCAACCTACTTTACCCTAATACCTTTAGATAACAGATTTTTTTTTTGAAAAGCTTAAGTGCAGAAAAAAACGGATTTTACATCAGCCTTGTATTGCAGTATGGACAAGAATATGTTCCCGTCCGGACCACTTGTCTGCAGTTGGGGCAAATTTTTGTTCCTCTACTGCTTTGTCCACCTGAACTGTACTGAGTAGTATAGCTGCCTCTTGAGTAGCCACCATAACTACTTCCCCCATAGCTATAGCCGGCGGGTTGCCCATACTGTGAACCCCCATACGGTCTTGAATATCTTTGACCTTGATACAATGAGGGATACGAGCTGGGTTGTTGGTAGGGCTGATATTGCTGGTAATAACCTTGCCCTCCGCTACCGCCATAGCCGTAAGGATCCTGCGGATAATATGGGTCTAACCCATCATCATAACCTCTACGTCGTTTGCCTCTACCTCCAATTGAACCTCTAAAATACAGCAAAGTAACGGGAATAAGAATCGCCGCTAAAACAGCCGCGACTATAGCAACTGTTGTGCCAGTGTTGTCTGTTTCGGTTAGTATTGTGGGTTCATCAATGTAGGGGTTGCCAGTTTCTTGAGGGGAAAGCGTTACAGTTGGTGTTGATGTTGCTTGAGCGTCTGTAACTGTGAAATCCACGGTAGCGTTAGTTCCTGAGTCACTTTGCACTGCAATTAATTCATAATCATCTGGATCCCAAGTGTCTTTCACTGTGAAAGTCATGTTAAAAGCTCCGTCACTGTCGGTTATTGTAGTATTGACAAAGTAGTCACCGAGTTCAATTGTAACTGTTGCATCTGAGCCAAAGCCTGTGCCATTCAAAGTAACAAGTGTATCTTCAGAGGCTGAGTCTGGGTCAACAGTTATTGATGCCCCATCAGCTTTAACCATAGGTGAGGCGGCTATTAAAAATAAGACCAAGAAAGTAAAAACCGCTAAAACTGTCTTGGCTAAACTATTTCGTGAATTAAACATAGTTTCACCAAACAAACTATTATAAAATTAAGATTTAACATTTTGCTAAATACCCTATCAATCAAGCGATAAAAAGAATGACATAGAAAGAAATAACCAACATTTTTTCGCATATTAAAAATAGTTTGCTATACATTTCATATTGAATAAAACAAGAGGGCAGCCCAAAAATTTATTGCTAATCCGAAACGCTTATATTTAAAGGATAAAAACACATTGGCAGGTTCGAAGCTCAATGTCAAATCTTAAAAACATCAAAACAGGCAACGCGTTTCTTAGCTTCGACTACTGCTTTTATTATTATTTTACTTAAGCCCAGGACTAAAGTAAAGAAAGTTCTGGGCAAAAAAGGTGTGTGAAGAGATGGCAAACAAAAAAATTGTTGTAAAATTTGGTGGTTCAAGCCTTGCAGATCATGAACGTTTACTGAGAGCTGTAAAAGCCGTGGTTAATGAAACTCAAAAAGGCACAAAAATCGCCGTTGTAGTTTCCGCCATGGGCAAAACAACCGATGTACTAATGACCACTGCAAAAAACACTTCAAATGGAAAACTGGAAAAGAAAGACTTAGACGACATCCTCTCCATGGGCGAACGGACAAGCGTGAGAATCTTTTCTGCAGCACTCAAAAACAATGGTGTGGACTCATGCTATTTTGACCCCGTTGACTGTAATTGGCCAATAATCTCTGATGACTCATTCCAAAACGCTAACCCGATACTTTCAGAATGCGAAAAAAACATCAAAGAAGCAGTCCTGCCTATAGTTGAAAGAGGTGTCGTTCCAGTAATTGCTGGGTTCCTTGGAAAAACCAAAGAGGGAAAAACCACAACAATGGGCAGAGGCGGAAGTGACACAACAGCGTTTGTACTGGCAGAATCTTTAGGTGCAGACCAAGTTATCTTGGTAACTGACGCGGACGGCATAATGTCAGGTGACCCCAAACTGATTAGTAAGCCTCAGCGACTTAAAGAAATAAACGTGTCATCACTTGTTGGCTTGGCAGATTCAGGCTCCAAGTTCATCCACAACAAAGCTTTAAAGTACAAACCTAAAAACATCGACGTTAAAGTTATGAACAGCGCGCACGGAGATTTAAGCAAGGAAGGCACCATAATTAAAGGAGGATTAGCAACGGAACTCGGCGTTGAAATAGCACACCCAAACCCAGTAGCAGAAATAACAGTAGTTGGAAAAGGCATCCCATCAAACCCAGAAATCGTAATGGATATGATGCAAAAAGCCAAAGAGCACTCATCACTTCTGGGCATGTCAATGAACATGAACTCAGTCATACTCTACGTTGCCCAAGACCAAAGCTTAGAGCAGCTAGTAAATAGCATTCATCAGATAACAGTAGGCAACAAAGAAACCCTTGCTATGGCAGTTAAAAAGGACCTTGTGTTTTTGCAAACCAGCGGAGTTGGGCTGGAAGAAACACATGGAATTATCGGAAAAATCAGCGAGGAACTTCGCAAAAACAACATCAACATTTCGGGTATTTTAACCATAACTTCAAGTATTCTTCTTTTTGTAGACTGGAACGAACGAGAGAGAACTCTTACATTAGTAAAGGATGCATTAAAAGGTAAATGAAAATGAATGTTGGAAAAGAACGCAGACTAAAAAGAATAATACAGCAAGACAACAAAACCGTAATCGTACCCATGGACCACGGCGTAACCATAGGACCAATCCAAGGCATAACCAACATGCAACAAATAATCAACCAACTCATAGCAGGCAAAGCCGACGCAGTATTAGTCCACAAAGGCATCGCAAAACGAGTCAACACAAACGGCACAGGATTAATCGTTATGCTCTCAGGCGCATCCAACCTAAACCCCAACATGAACAACAAAGTCCAAGTTTGCAGTGTACAAGAAGCCATAAGAATCGGCGCAGACGCAGTATCAGTGCATGTGAACGTTGGCGCAACTGATGAAGATAAAATGCTGCGAAACCTTGGAAAAGTAGCAGATGAATGCGAAACATTTGGAATGCCCCTGCTTGCCATGATGTATCCGCGAGGACCAAAAATCAACGATGAGCACAACGTACATGTAGTAGCTCATGCCGCACGAATAGGCGCTGAGTTAGGTGCAGACATCATCAAAACAAACTTCACAGGCAACATAGACACCTTCAAAACCGTGACAGAAAGCTGTCCTGTCCCAGTCGTGATTGCTGGAGGACCAAAATGCAAGACACAACAAGAAATCCTGCAAACCACCAGTGACGCAATCAAAGCGGGAGCAGTAGGGCTCTCAATTGGCAGAAACATTTTCCAGCATGAAAACCCAACCTTAATAGTTAAAGCACTCTCAGCAATCGTGCACAAGGAAGCATCTGTTGAGGAAGCCTGTAAGATTTTGGGTGAAAAATGTTGAAGGAACTTTGGATAGAAACACCAAAAAAAAACACCGTAGAGAGCATTGTTAGCCAATATGCTGATTGGGTTGTTGAAGAAAACAAAGCCACACGGCTATCAGATAAAATCACAGCAGATGTTGTTAACCCAAAAAAAGACGACAAACTCGAAAAAGCCAATGTGCAAAACAAGATTTTACGCATCTGCATCCTCGATAAGGAAACAGAAAACCAAACAGTAGAAGCAGCTGAACTGGGTGCAAGTTACTTAATTATCAGCACTGCGAACTGGCGGGTTATTCCATTGGAAAACTTGATTGCCCGCACAAAAAACAAAAGCAAACTCATCGCAGAAGTTACCAACGCAGAAGAAGCCAAAGTAGCCCTTGAAACTCTCGAGTTGGGAACTGATGGTGTTTTACTGAAAAACAGTGACAGCGACGAAATCATAAAAACCGTCTCAGTTGTCAAGCCTGAAGCGTTAAAGCTTGAGATGAAAACAGCAAAAATCATCGCCACCAAACCAATCAGTAACGGCGCAAGAGTCTGTGTTGACACTTGTGACTTGATGACGGTTGGTGAGGGCATGTTGGTTGGCAGTCAAAGTGCGGGGCTGTTTTTGGTTGAGGCTGAGGTTAACGAGAACCCCTATGTTGCGTCGCGTCCCTTCCGTGTTAACGCGGGTTCATGTTCAATGTACACGTTGGGTAATTTGCAGACTACAAGGTACCTGCAGGAGTTCAAAGCAGGCGACGAAGTTGTACTTGTGAATCGCGAGGGTAAAACGCGTAAGGCTAATGTGGGAAGAATAAAAATTGAAATCCGACCACTCATCCTAGTTGAGGCACAGGTGGAGGGAAAAATCATCAAAACCATCCTTCAAAACGCCGAAACCATCCGCGTTGTCACACCAGAGGGCTCAAAACCCGTAACGGAATTAAAAGCGGGCGATGAGGTTGTGGTTCATTTGGCAGCTAAAGGCGGGCGGCACTTTGGAATTTCTGTGCCTGATGAAACGGTGATTGAGAAGTGACCGCGAGAATCTGCGTCTCGATTCTCCCAAAAAACAACCTTGAAGCATTAACCCTAATAAAACAGGCAGAAAACGCAAACGCCGACTTCATCGAAGTCAGATTAGACTGCCTTGAAACCTCCCGCAACCTAAAAGAACTAACAAACATCACAAAAACCCCTCTTATTGCAACCAACAAACTTGAGCGCGAGCACGGGTTTTTCTCTGGAACCGAAGCTGAGCGACAGCAGACGCTTTTGGAATCCGCCAAAAATGGTTTCCAGTACGTTGATGTTGACCTTTCAAGTAGTCTGCATCAAGAGACACTTCTAAAACTCAAAGAAACAGGGGTAAAGACGATTGTGTCCTTCCACAAATTTGATGGACCCTTAACCAATTCGGAAATGGAAGAAGTTCTTCAACAGCAACTTGCTCTGGACGCGGATGTCTGCAAAATCGTGACCACCGCCAGCACAGTTGAAGATAACCTTGCAATATTGCAGTTTATTGCTAAAAACAAAAAACAAGCCCGACTGGTTTGTTTCTGCATGGGCGAGAACGGAAAACTTTCCAGATTGTTCTCACCCCTCTTTGGTGCCTTCTTCACCTTTGCCGCCTTAGACACAGGCAGCGAAACCGCAAAGGGCCAAATGAGCATTGGCGAAATGAAGGCATCCTATGGCATGCTAGGTGTATAATCATGGATGTTTCGGGAAAAACACGCGTGTACGGAGTCATAGGTGACCCCATAGAACACACCCTAAGCCCAACACTGCAAAACGCAGCATTTGAGGCATCAGAGTTAGATTGTGTATTTTTGGCGTTTCCAGTCAAAACAGGACAGGTCAAAGAGGCGCTAGACGGGATGCGAGCACTTGAGATTTGCGGGTTAAACGTGACTATGCCCCACAAAAACGCCGTTATAGCGTATCTGGATGAAATCCAAGAAGAAGCCAAATTCCTAAAAGCAGTAAACACCATCCACAACCAAAATGGCAAACTCCAAGGCTACAACACTGACGGAGTCGGCGCAGTCAACGCGCTAAAAGAAAATGGTGCAGACCCCAAGGGTAAACGTGTTCTTCTTTTGGGTGCGGGTGGTGCTGCAAGAGCAATCGCATTTGCCTTAACTAAGGAGGCATCGGAAATAGTGGTTTTGAACCGCACTGAATCACAGGCAACAGAATTAGCCAATGCCCTGACCGAAGCAACAAAAAAGAAAATCAGTTCAGACACCCTGTCTTCAGAATCACTTAAGGGTCACCTGCCAAAAGCAGACATACTAATCAACGCCACCTCAGTTGGCATGAAACCAGCCCTTCAAAGTCCAGCACCAGCAAACCTGCTAAAACCCGACTCGGCAGTGATGGATATTGTGTACAATCCAGTGGAAACCCAATTGGCAAAAGACGCCAAAGCCACAGGTGCCAAAGTGGTTAGCGGGGTTGAAATGCTCATTTATCAAGGTGCGGCAGCGTTTGAGATTTGGACAGGACAGAGCGCGCCCGTAGATGTTATGAGGAAGGCCGCGCTTAATCACTTACAGAAGGTGCAAATTTGAAGGGTCAAGCAACGGCTTTGGCGCATGGTGCAGCTACAATAGTTAACGCGATAGCTTTGGGGAAGGGTGCCGCGTTTGGTGTGGACTTGTGGACTAAGGCGCGTGTAGAGTTAACGGATGAACCAGAAATAATCAAGGCTGAAATTACTTCTGACCCAAAAGAGAGCCCATTATTAACCCAAAGTGCTGCAATTCGAGTTCTCAAACATTTCAAAGCTGACAAACAGTTTGGTGCAAACATCACCTCATGGTCAAGCATTCCCGCTGCAAGAGGACTAAAAAGTAGCAGTGTAGCCGCAAACGCTGTGGTACTGGCAACTGCAGCCGCACTTGGGCAGAAGCTGGATGATTTGGAAGCTGTGCATCTGGGGGTGCAGGCGGCGTTTGACGCCAAAGTTACGGTCACCGGCGCTTTTGATGATGCGTCAGCATCCTATTTTGGCGGCGTAGTAATCACTGACAATTCTGCGCAGAAAATCGTGAAGTGTTTGCCTCTACCTGAAGACGTGGTTGTGCTGTTTCATGTTCCGCCCCAAAAAGCTTACACAATAAACAGTGATGTTCAGAGGCTGAAAACTGTAAAGCCGCTGGTTGAGCTCGCCTACGAGGAAACTTTGAAGGGCAAAATCTGGGATGCCCTGACGCTTAATGGTCTGGTTTATTCTGCTGCGTCGAATCAGAACAGCAAAATCGCAGTTGACGCGTTGGCGGCTGGTGCTGTGGCAGCTGGGCTTTGTGGTAAAGGGCCCTCAACAACCGCAGTGTGTCCCATAGAAAAAGTGGAAGTGGTTAAAGTTGCTCTTCAAGCCTATGAAGGCGAAATCTTGCAGGCGAACCTGAACAGTGAGAAAGCCAAGGTGATACCGAATTGACAGACGTAACCATCAATCGAACCCTCAAACTCAAAGGCAAAGTCTGCACGCCACCCTCAAAATCTTACACTCAACGCATGGTTCTCGCTGCTGCACTTAGTCAGGGCACATCAAAAATCTCCAACCCACTAATCGCCCAAGATTCCGAGGCAATATTGCGAGCCATCACAGCTTTTGGTGCAAAAACCAAAATCTCAGAGGATTGCTGGAAAATCGAAGGTACCAGACAGATAACAACTCCAACTGAACCAGTGGATTGTGGTGAATCAGGTGCGACTTTGCGGTTTATGGTTCCCGTAGCAGCGTTAACGGAGGGTTCTTCGACTTTGTTGTTTAGGGGTTCTCTTGAGCGTCGCCCAATTGACCCGTTACTGAAAAGCCTCAGTGAGCTTGGAGCCCAAGCAGAGGTTACAAAGGTTGGTGATAAGGATGCAGTGAAGGTTTTTGGTGGCGGAATCAAGGGCGGAAAAACCCAGATTGCAGGCAACGTGAGCAGCCAGTTTATTTCGGGGTTAATGTTTGCGTGCCCAATGGCACAAAATGACACCGAAATCACCTTAACCACACCCCTTGAATCGAAGGATTACGTGAAAATGACGGCGGAAGTGCTTGCCCAACACAAAATACGTGTTCACATCAAAGAGGACTTTAGCCAAATAATCATACCAGCAAAACAAACCTACAAACCACACAGCAGCAGGGTTCCAGGCGATTTCTCCTCAGCAGCCTTTCTTTTAGCAGCTTCCGCCATAACAGATTCAAAAGTGAAAATTGAAAACCTCCCATATCAAACTGCTCAAGGTGACAGGGCAATTTTGGAGATTCTCAAACGTATGGGTGTAGAAGAAAAAGTCTCCTCGGGTTATGTGGAAATCAGAGGTACAGGCGGCTACCTCAAAGCCACTGACGTTGATGCCTCAAATATTCCTGACCTTGTTCCAGCATGCGTGGTTCTTGCCTGCTACGCAAGGGGTATCTCAAAAATTTACAATGCAGGCAGACTCAGACTCAAAGAATCAGACAGACTCACATCACTCTATATTGAGCTAAAAAATATGGGAGCAGACATCGTGATGGATGAGGACAGCTTAACAATTAGGGGTCCATCGATGATGTATGGTGCAATGATTGATGCACACAATGACCACCGAATCGCCATGGCCTGCGCAGTCGCAGCTTTACGCGCAGAGGGGGAAACCATCATAAAATATGCGCAATGCGTTCGAAAATCTTATCCGCAATTCTTCATTCATCTTAAACAATTAGGAGCAGATGTAGTTGGCGGGAAATTCGATAGGTAAAGAATTCACCATAACCAGTTTCGGAGAAAGCCACGGCAAAGTCATCGGCGTAGTAGTTGATGGTTGCCCAGCAGGCTTGCCACTATCCGAAGAAGACATCCAAGTTGAACTGGACAGGCGCATACCAGCAGAACCCAAAATCAGTTCAGCGCGAAGAGAAAAAGACACAGCAACCATACTATCAGGCGTTTTCAATGGTTACACCACAGGTGCCCCAATTACAGTTACAGTTCAAAATAAGGAAACCATCTCAAGTGATTACGAATCCATCAAAGACCTGCCGCGACCTGGACACTCTGATTTTCCAGCTAAAATCAGGTACGGCGGATTTAACGATTACCGAGGCGGCGGACGCTTCTCAGGACGAGTCACCGTCGCATTGATTATGGCTGGTGCGATTGCCAAAAAACTGCTCACCCGCTACAACATTGACGTTTTAGCTTACACGCTGTCAATCGGAAACGTGCGGACAGAGAAGCGGTTCTCGGCAGCGATGATTCGTGAAAACAAGTTTTTGGCTTCAACACGTTGTCCTGACCTTGAATGCGCACAGAAAATGGAGGAAGCCATCATTAACGCACGCAAAGAAGGAGATAGCCTTGGCGGGTTAGTGGAATGCTTTGTGTTGAATATGCCCGTTGGCATAGGTGAGCCCTTGTTTGATGCGTTGGATGCGGATTTGGCTAAGGCGGTTTTTGTGGTTTCTGCCGTAAAGGGTGTAGAGTTTGGTGCGGGGTTCGTGGCTGCTGAACTGCGTGGCTCAGAAAACAATGATGAATTTCTGCTAAAGAACGGCAAAGTCGTGTCCAACACGGAGAATGCTGGTGGAATTCTTGGGGGAATGTCCACTGGAATGCCCATCACGCTACGGGCAGCAATCAAACCCACACCAAGCATCGGCAAAGAACAAAAAACCGTGAATTTGTCCTGCATGAAAGAGGAAACCCTAAACATCACAGGCAGACATGACCCATGCGTGGTTCCCAAAGCAGTGCCAGCAATCGAAGCGGTAGTTGCAGTAACCATAGCTGACCATCTGATTCGAGCAGGATTTATTTCTAAAGTTCTCAAGGAGCACTAAAAATGAGCGAACTTGAACAACTAAGGAAAAAAGTAGATGCCACAGACGAGAAAATTTTGGCTGCGCTCTGTGAGCGGGTGGCTGTTTGCAGAGAGATTGGTGCGGTTAAAAAGAAGAATGGATTAGCGGTTAGAGATACGGAACGTGAGGAGCAGCTTTTGGAGCGAATTAGCCAGAGGGCTGCTGAATTGGGTTTGGATTCAGATTCTGTTTTGGTGCTTTACCGCGAAATAGTTAATATGTGCAGTATCGTTCAAAGGTAAAGGAACTCTTTACGGAGAGCCAAATGGTATGCTGTATGAAATAAATGAGAAAGCTCTTAGACTGGAAAGTGAAGGAAAAAAGATTATTCGCTTAAACCTTGGTGACCCTGACATGGCAACTCCACCCGAAATCGTGGAAGCAGCTTATGCGTCAATGAAGGCAGGTAAAACCAAGTACTCATCCTCTTATGGCGAAGGCAAGCTGAGGGCTAAACTTGCAGAAATTCACAATGTTAAACCTGAAAACATAGTTATCACTCCGGGGTCTAAATGGGGCATCTTTGCTACCCTGTACTTGATGATGAAGGGCGGCGGAAACGTAATCGTGCCCACACCCTACTGGACCGCTTATGATTTAATCGCTAAAACCCTTGGCGCCAAAACCAAACTGCTCAAAACTACGCTGGAAGACCAATGGAAAGTTGATTTGGGTCAGCTGGAAGAAATGATTGATGCCGAAACCAAAATGATAATTCTCAACAACCCCAACAACCCAACCAGCAAAGTCATCGACGACAGAACGTTGGATGGCATCGTGGAAATCGCCAACAAAAAAGGCATCACCATCCTCTCCGATGAAGTTTACGGCGCTATCGCGTTTAACAAAACCAAAAGCATCCTCGACTACGACGGAGAATGCAAACACATACTAAGCAATGGGTTTAGCAAAACCTTCACCATGACAGGCTGGAGAATCGGATACATCATCGCCGAAAAAATGCTAGTTGACAAAATAACCAAACTCAACCAAATCACCATCAACAACGTACCCGTATTCATCCAAGAAGCCGCCATGAAAGGCTTAGAGCTACACGCCCAAATCGCCAGCAACATTAAAGCAAAATACAAAGCACGCGCTGACCTCGCAAGCAAAAAACTCGCAGACGCAGGCTTCAAATTCACCAAACCCGACGCCCCCTTCTACGTGTTTCCAAAACTGGATGGGTTAGATGGCGAAAAATTCACTTTGAATTTGCTGGATAATGGTGTCGCGGTGGCTCCGGGTACAAGTTTTGGTGATTACCGTGAGCACTTCCGCATTAGCTTAACTGCTCCAGACGACCAAATTGAGGTTGCACTGGATAAAATCTGTGAGGCTGCCAAATGAGAATTGCGGTTATCGGCGCTGGAAAAATGGGCGTATGGTTCGCCAAGTTTTTTCAGAGCAGGGGCTACAGCGTAGTTCTCGCCGACCGCAAACAAGAAAAACTCGTTCCTCACCAAAATCAATCCTTTTCTTTAACAACCAACTTTTCTGAAGCCGTCAAAGACGCAGACCAAGTTCTGCTCTGTGTAGCCATTGACGCCATGGAAGAAGTCACCAAAACCATCAGCCCCGCCCTACACAAAGGACAAGTCGTCATGGACGTGTGCTCTGTTAAGCAGACACCCGTAGAGGTTATGCACCGCTACATCAAAGACGCCACCGTATTAGGAACGCATCCCGTGTTTGGTCCCGGAAGCAATGGCATAGCCCACAAAGCCTACATCCTAACCCCAACCAATTCTGAAGAAGAAAAATTCGCCTCCGAGTTCAAGGCGTGGCTGGAAAAAGAGGAAGCTCACGTGTTTGTGATGTCTCCTAAAAAACATGATGAGCTCATCGCGGTTGTGTTGGGTTTGCCGCATTTTCTGGGTTTAGTTGCCTGCGAGACACTTTTGGAGCAGGAGACTTTGGCTGAAACCAAAAAGGTCTCGGGAACCACGTATCGCATGCTGTACACGCTGGCTGAGGCGACTGCGTTGGAGACGCCTGATTTGTTTGCGAGTTTGCAGACGAGCCTGCCTGAAGTGGACAAGGTTGAGGGCGTGTTTGTGGCTAAAGCTCAAGAATGGCTTGATTTGATAAAGCGCAAGGATTCTGCGGCAATCAAGGAGCGCATGGCACAACTTAACAAGAAACTCAAACAATCCGACAGCAACTTCACAGACTCCTACGAAGTAATGTATAAGATGCTGGAATCCACAGAAAAATAACCCACATTTTTGAGAAACAAATTTTGGTTGAAAAATCAGCTATTAGGGATCTACCCCTCTATGGTTTCTGCATCGAGTTTCTAATAGGCACCAAATAGGCTCCAAATATGAAGTTGCCAATGAGTAGCATTGAGTACATGTTGGGGAGTTTTCAGGGACAAAAACTATACAAAAAGCCTTTTAGGCAAATTATTTTTTCTTGATTAGGATTTGGATTGCTTTTTCTACTTCTTCAGAGATGACGCCGCCATGGGTTTTTCCGTGTTTTTCGATTAGGTATTTCATGAATTGGTCCCAGATGATTGTGTCGACGTATATGGTTGTTCTTTTTTTCACTTTGGTTCCTCGTGGGACATAATGACGTCATAACCCTAAATGTTTTATACAACATGACGTCATAACATAATAACATCATAACGCTAATTTGTGAAGGTGAGAAACAGGCATGAGCCAACAAAAAACAAAACACCGCAATGTAACCAACATGACCCCAAACCAACAACGCGAACTATTCAAAGAATACATGAACCAAAGCGGCTTTTCAGCTTTCATAAAAAACCAAAACAACCAACAAACCCAATACACCTTCCACTACAAAAACCAACAAACTAATCCTACTTTTTAGCATTGAACTTTTAAAAAATGCTTTAACTCTTTTTGTTACCATAATTTTTATATGGTTGGTTCACCCTGAAACAAGAGATGTGATTTAAATGGGGTATTGCTTTATTCAACCGCTTCCCTAAAACCATAAAATTTTTAGACACCACCCTACGTGATGGTGAACAAACTCCCGGAGTATCTCTTGTAGCTGAAAACAAACTGCGCATAGCCCAGCGGCTAGACGAGCTAGGCGTGGACGTGATTGAGGCAGGCTTTGCCGCGGTCAGCGAGGGCGAGCTTGAAGCAGTCAAACTCATCGCCAAACAGGGTCTTCGTGCTGAGGTTAGCAGTGCAGGCAGAGGCACCAAAGGCGACATTGACGCCGTAATCAAAAGCGAAGCCTCCACCATGAGCATGATTATACCCACCTCAGATTTGCACATAGAGGCTAAAATGCGCAAGACCCGTGAGCAAGTGCTCAAAGCCACCGAAGACTGTGTTTCTTATGCAAAGGCGCATGGCTTAAAGGTGGAGCTTTTGGCTGAGGACGCCACCCGAAGCGATTTTGAGTATCTGACAAAGGTGTTTCAGACAGCGGAAGCCGCAGGAGTAGACCGAGTAACACCATGCGACACCGTAGGCATCCTAACTCCCGAAAAAACCGTCCAGTTCTTTGGCGACCTATCCAAGGCGCTTAAGGTTCCCATCGGCGTACACTGCCACAACGACTTTGGAATGGCCGTAGCAAATACAGTCATCGCATTGGGCAATGGCGCAACCGAAGCCCACGCAACAATCAACGGCTTAGGCGAACGCGCAGGCAACGCTGCGCTTGAGGAAATCGTGATTTCACTGCGTAGTCTCTACAAACTCGACCTAAACATCAAAACTGAACTCCTATACAGCACCAGCCAGCTGGTTCAACGTCTCTCAGGCGTGCATGTGCAACCCAACAAAGCCGTCGTGGGAGAGAACGCTTTCACGCATGAATCGGGTATTCACACTCAGGGCGTCTTAGCTAACCCGCTCACTTACGAACCCATCGCGCCCGAGCTTGTCGGTGGAGTCCGCCGCATAGCGCCGGGCAAGCACAGTGGAACAAACGCCATCCGCAACGATCTCGCCAACATGGGATTGAACCCCAGTGAGGAACAGTTCAAAGAAATCTTCCAGCGCATCAAAGAGTTGGGTGACAAAGGCAAAGCCATAATGGATGCTGACGTGCTCGCAATCGCTGAAGCCGTTATGGGTTTGAGTTCTGAGAAGCCTATCTCGCTTGAGGAAATGACGTTTGTGGGTGGCGACAAAGTAACGTCTACTGCTTCGGTTCGGCTGTGTCTTTACGGCAAGGACGTGTGGGGCACAGCAGTTGGAGTAGGACCCGTTGACGCTACAATAAATGCTGTCAAAAACGCCATATCCGAAGTTGAACCCATAGCCCTTGAGCAGTACAACGTCAAAGCCATCACAGGCGGAACTGATGCCATGGTTGAGGTCATCGTTAAGGTACGCAAGGGAAGCAGAACCGTGACTGCTATGGGTGTTCGTGAGGACATTGTGAAAGCCAGCATTGAAGCGGTGCTTAGCGGCATGAACGTTTTGATGGTTGGCAACAGCAACGGTAATGGTAAACCCAAACACTAACCCTTCTTTTTTGTTTGAAAAGACTTAACAGCAACATCAACCAACATATCACAACACACTTATTCAGAGGATAACCCAAAATGAGAAGTGACGAGATTAAACTTGGAACACAAAAAGCCCCGCATAGGGCACTTTTGAAATCTCTTGGTTTAACTGATGATGACCTGACTAAACCCTTCATCGGAGTAGCCAACAGCTACACCAACATTGTCCCCGGACACATTCACCTACGCGCCATAGGCGACGCCGTCAAAGAAGGCATCTTAGCCGCAGGCGGCATACCCTTCGAGTTTAACACCATCGCGGTCTGTGACGGCATAGCCATGGGGCACTTGGGCATGCGGTACTCGCTTCCCAGCCGCGAAATCATCGCCGACTCAGTCGAAATCATGCTGCAAGCCCACAGTCTAGACGGTATGGTCATGGTTTCTAACTGTGACAAAATCACCCCCGGCATGCTCATGGCAGCCGCCCGCGTTAACATCCCAGCCATTATGGTTACGGGTGGACCAATGCAGGCAGGCAATCTCCGAGGCAGAAAACTCAGCTACGCCAACATGCCCGAGGCACTTGGGCAGGTTACTGCAGGAAAACTAACGGAGAAAGAACTTTTTGAGTTAGAGGATGCTTCGTGTCCTAGCTGTGGCAGCTGTAGTGGCATGTTTACTGCTAACACGATGGCATGTATGACAGAGGCGTTGGGGTTAAGTTTACCTTACTGCGCCACTTCACTGGCTACCAGCGCCCTTAAAATGCGCATAGCAAAAGAAACAGGCAAACAAATTATTTCCTTAGTAAAACAAGAACTTACACCCTCAAAGATTCTAACCATGCAGGCTTTCGAGAACGCAATTGCGTTGGACATGGCTTTGGGCGGCTCAACCAACACGGTTCTGCACCTTCCAGCTATTGCTAAAGAGGCAGGGTTGACTTTGCCTTTGTCGTTGTTTGATGAAATCGGTAAAAAGGTTCCTCACCTTTGCAGTATGATTCCAAGTGGATCTTATGCAGTTGAGGATTTGGATGCTGCTGGCAGTGTTCCTGCAGTGCTCAATGAAATTCGCGATATGTTGAATTTGGATGCAAAGACGGTTTCGGGAAAAACCTTAGGTGAAAACGTCAAAGATGCCAAAGTGCTCAACAGTGAAGTAATCCGTCCACTTGATAATCCTGTGCACAAGGAAGGCGGCATAGCCATCTTAACAGGCAATCTTGCACCCAAAGGCAGTGTTATCAAATCTGCAGGTGTCTCGCCAAGCATGCTAAAGCACACGGGTCCAGCAAAAATTTATGATTCTGAAAAAGAGGCAATTGCTGCGATACGGGGTCAAGAAATCAAAGCCGGCGACGTCGTAGTTATCCGTTATGAAGGTCCGAGAGGCGGACCAGGTATGCCCGAGATGCTTTTCCCCACTGCCGCGATTGCAGGTATGGGCTTAGCAGAATCCGTCGCGCTTATCACTGATGGACGCTTTAGCGGTGCAACCCGCGGCGGCAGTATCGGTCATGTGGCTCCTGAAGCGTTTGATGGTGGTCCAATCGCTGTTATTCAAAACGGCGATGTCATAACCATTGACATACCTAACCGTGTCCTCAAAGTGGACCTCTCTGAGCAAGAACTCAAAGAGCGCTTAGCCGCGTGGAAGCCCAGACCGCCCAAATTCAGCAAGGGCATATTGTCCCGCTACACGCCAACACCCATAGAATAAGCAGATTCGAGGGTTTTTAGCCCTCCTCATTTTTTATTAAAAAATTGAGAAAAAGTTGTTTTTAGCCTAAACATTTTCGGAGTTTTGCTGATTCTACCAACGCTCTTTTGGCTTCTTCATCATCTTTTTGTAGGTAAGAGAGTAGGAAGTTGTTGGTGTAGTTCTCATGTTTTCTCTGCGGCAACTCTTTAGGTCCAAGCTTTAGTGGTAGTTTGTCTTCTACGGTTTTTAGATCCTCTTGTAGCGATATTAGGGCGGTTTTTAGGTCTTCTTCGTTCATGTTTGCTCTTTTCGCGGTTGCTTGGCTCATTTCCATTAGCATGTTTAGGTTTTGCCAAGAAACAAATCCGCCTACTACTTTGAGGTCATTTTCCAGTTTTAGATAGTTCTTTTCGAGTAGACCCCATTCTCTATCTGTTAGTTTACCCAATGCTTTTAGTCCTATGAACTCGGGGGGTAACCCGATACTGTACAGGGCAGTGGCAAATGAGATGGCTCGAGGTAGGCATACACCTGCGACGCATCTGCTGTAGCCGAAGAGTCCAATGTGGAGTTTGCGTGCTCGTCTCGCGGGAACGTACGCTGCGACACTGTTTATGAAGGGTGCTAAGGATTCAATTTGGCATTCGTATTCTTTTCTACATTTAGCCAGTAACCCCATGATTGTTTCTTCCTCTTCGGGGCTGATGGGTTGTGGGGTGCCGTTTGGTAGTCGATGGTTTAGGGTGTTTACGCTTTCTTTAACCTGCTCGATTGGGTAATCGTATCGGAACGCGGACTGAATTGTTACTGTTGAGAGTCCCTTGTACTCATCTAAGAAATTATAGATGTTGTCTGGGGAGAGGTGTCCTCTGAAAGGCTTTGAGCCTACACCAAGGATTGGATGAATTTCAACATCTGTCTCTTTTTCTAGTTTTTTGAGTTTGTAGAGTCCTATTTTTGACAGGAGCACCGCGCAGATTAAGCCGTAGTTGAGTGCGGGGTCGCTGCGTGCGATGAATACACGTTGTTTTTTGGGTTTAACGGCTTTAATGTAGGGTGTGACGATTTTGTCTACGCAACTTATACTTTCAAAGTCCTCAACAAGGGGTATTACTTTGAGACTTTTGGGTTTGAAATCGCCAATCCACTCTTTTGCTGTTGTGTCTTCGCAGACTGGAACGTTTTCAGCTTCCACGATGGCTTTTTTGTAGTAGTTAAAAAGCATGATAAGCTCTTTAGCTTCAGTTGTGAAGGGCAGGATGACTTCAAAGATTGGTTCTACCTCACGTTTGTATGCTAAGGAGGCTACATCGTGGGCTACGGGAATGTTTTGAAGTGTTTCAAGCAGGTATTTGCGTTCTGCGCCTTCAATTTTTGGGTTGGGTATACGATAAGTCAGCAGGATGTCTTCGCCGATGGTGTGACCTGCAAAGTAGTCCCAATGTTTCTGCATAAGTTTTCGGACTACGCGTGTGTCTGTGTCTTTGCCCTCTGAGTCCCACATTACTTCTTGGCAGCCAAGAATGCTGTAGGCGCGGTAAGCTTCAAAAACTTCTAAACTACCGTTAATTATGTCCTGATTGCTCCACTCTGGAACATTGGCGTTATCAGGGTGCTGCGTTGACATGGTGCATGGAATAACTCTTTTTTCGTCAAAATCTGAGTTCAATTTTTAACCCTCTTGGTTGCCTTTTAAAGCTTGGCATGATGTGAGAGAGTTTATTTAAATTTTATCGCCCAAAATTTAGTTAATAATCGCTTTTCTACACCGTTCATTTCATTTCTACTATGACCTTGTCAAATGTTTGCTGCCAATAATCCATGAGTCACCACAATCTTTTTATGGTGTTAGCCATTAGGTTTAGATACTTAATTTCAAGAGGCATTGAAAATGAGGGATCGTCACCTCAATAGCTGGGATCGTCGGGTACTTATTCTCTAATTATTCCAGTGAAACCTCTAAAAAAGAAGCTTGTAAAACACGATTTTTCTGTTCAGACGACAGTATAAACGTTAATGATAAGGAGCAATGTTAAATGTCCACTAAAATCTCTGGTGCAAAAGCACTCTTAGAATCTCTTGAACGACAAAACGTAGACGTCATGTTCGGCATCTTAGGCGGAGCCATACTGCCCGTATACGACGCACTTTGTGGAAACACAAAAATCAGACACATCCTTGCTCGACACGAGCAGGGAGCAGCGCACATGGCAGAAGGCTACGCTAAAGCCTGTGGGCGAGTAGGTGTGTGCATGGCAACTTCAGGTCCCGGAGCCACCAATCTAGTAACGGGCATAGCTAATGCGTACATGGATTCTTCACCAATGGTTGCCCTAACAGGTCAGGTTCCTTCCTCAGGCGTTAACACTTCTTACATGATTGGTAGAGATGCTTTCCAAGAAGCAGACATCATCGGCATAACCACTCCAATCACCAAATACAACTTCCAGCCCCGAACAACCGCTGAAATCCCAGTAACAGTTAACACAGCATTCTACATAGCAGGAACAGGCAGACCTGGACCAGTCTTAATTGATTTGCCAAAGAATGTGCAGTCCGAATCCGCTGAGGTTCAATTCACAGACAAAATTGATGCTAAAGGCTACAAACCAGCCTCCCAACCCAACTTAGAAAAAGTAAACCAAGCCGTTGAGTTGCTGCTGAAAGCTGAAAACCCTATATTCTTAGTGGGCGGTGGCGCTATAATTTCAGGCGCATCAGATGAACTGGTGAAAATGTCCGATTTGCTAATGGCGCCAGTTGCAACTACCTTTATGGGTAAAGGCGCTTTCCCCGAGGGTCATCCGTTATCGTTGGGCTGCATTGGTATGCATGGTAACCCAGTAGCTAATAAGCTGATGAGTGAAGCAGATGTTTTGTTGGCTATTGGAACCCGTTTCTCTGACCGTGCAACCGCGAACTTGGACACTTTCTGTCCTGACGCCAAAAAAATCCAAATCGAAATAGACAACGCAGAAATTAACAAAAACATCGAGGTTGATGTGCCAATTGTGGGCGATGCCAAAGTCACCCTGAAAATCATGTACTACGCCATCTCTGAGAAACTCAAAAAGAAAGATGGACAAGCTTGGCTAAAACGGGTTAAAGAAGTCAAAGAAAAACTAAACCCCATAATGAATGAGCAACCTAAAGATTTAGTTCCCAAAACCCTACTGATGGAACTACGCAAGTTGCTACCTGAAAACGGCATAATCACAACCGAAGTCGGGCAAAACCAGATGTGGTCAGCACTGTACTTTAAAACACTAAAACCCCGAACCTTCCTCAGTTCAGGTGGGCTTGGAACCATGGGCTTTGGTTTTCCAGCAGCAATAGGCGCCAAAGTCGCGTGCCCAGACAGGCCAGTGGTTGACATTGCAGGAGACGGCAGCTTCCGAATGACTGAAAACGAGCTTGCATGCTCAGTCGCCGAAAATATTCCCGTCACTGTTATTGTGCTGAATAATTCAGTGCTGGGTATGGTTGCTCAGTGGCAAAGAATCCTCTACAAGCGTCGTTACATGGCAGTTGATTTGGGTAAGACTCCTGACTTTGTCAAGTTAGCGGAGGCTTATGGAGCGCAAGGCTTTAGAGTAACTTCCATAGAACAATTCCATAAGGCAGTTAAAACCGCATTAAACAGCAAAGTTTCAACCGTGATTGATGTGCCAATCGGCTCAGAAGAGGACGTGGTTCCTTTTGTGCCTCCAGGTTGCGGTTTACCTCAACAAAGTGGAGACTACTAAATATGGAAATGGGAAAAACAAAAATCATATCCGTGCTGGTAGAAAACAAGCCCGGTGTACTGCACACCGTAGCTAACCTTTTTCGACGACGAAACTTTAACATTGAAAGCATAACAGTTGGACCAACAGAAAAGCAAGAACTTGCACGAATGACAATCACCACCAATGGCGATGAGAAAACTGTTGACCAAGTCGTAAAGCAACTTGCGAAAATGATTGATGTGATTCGAGTTGAGGAACTGGAGATGGGCAACTGCGTGATAAGGGAGCTGTCGCTGATTAAAATTAATGTGCCAACTACTAAGGAGCGCTCAGACATCATTAATTGCGTAGATGTGTTTCGGGGACGAATTATTGATGTTTCAACTGACAGTTTAACTGTAGAAATCACTGGAACCCCTGATAAGCTAGACGCATTCCTAAACCTGATGCGCAGCTATGGCATACTAGAACTTGCACGAACAGGCATAACTGCACTGGCACGTGGTTCAAAATCCATAAAGATTAACGAATAAACTGTTAATCCAATGGAAAAACTTTATTTGTTTATCCATAAAAAAATGGATGCGTCCTCAAAGTTATCGCAATAGAAATAGGTAGTCAGTGGACAACAGAGGAAAAAAATCATGAATATCACAGAAAAAATCTTAGCTAAAGCCTCAGGCAAATCTTCTGTTTCACCCGGTGAAATAGTCGACGCCAACGTGGACAAACTCATGATCCACGATTTAACTGGACCTTTAGCAGTTGAAGCCTTCAAAAAAATAGGCGTAAACAAAGTTTGGGATAACCAAAAAGTAGTGGTGATACTAGACCATCAGATTCCCGCCGAATCCGTGAAAGCGGCGGAACTGCACAAAACAATGCGGCAATTTGCCAAAGACCAAAACCTCAAAATATACGACGTGGGTAGGGGCGGAGTGTGCCATCAAGTCATGCCTGAACAGGGACACGTGGTTCCTGGTGCAGTAATCGTGGGCGCAGACAGCCACACCTGCACATACGGTGCATTCGGAGCGTTTGCAACCGGAATCGGCTCAACTGAAGCAGCCGCAGTCATGGCAACTGGCAAGATTTGGCTGAAAGTTCCCGAAGCAATCAAAATCAACGTAACAGGGAAATTCAAAAAATACGTCACCCCAAAAGACTTGATCTTAGCCATAATCGGCAAGTTAAGCGTGGATGGCGCAATATACAAGAGCGCAGAATTCACGGGACCCACAATGAAAGAAATGAGCATTGCAGGACGAATGACTGTTTGTAACATGGCAGTTGAAATGGGTGCCAAAAACGGTATCGTAGAACCAGACCAAACCACCCAGCAATTCTTGCAAAGCAGAGTAGCTGGTGATTTGCCTGATTTCGCAGCCTTAGCCAGCGATAAAGACGCAAGCTACGAGCAAATCGTTGAGTTTGACGTATCCAAGATGCCCTCTCAAGTAGCCTGCCCCTCATCAGTTGACAACATAAAAGTCGCCTCAGAAGTAGGCGATGTCGCAGTTGACCAAGCCTTCATTGGTTCCTGCACAAACGGCAGACTGGAAGATTTGCGTTTAGCCGCAGAGGTAATGAAGGGTAAAAAAGTCAAAGATGGCGTACGCGCCCTAGTAATCCCAGCTTCACAGCAAATTTACATGCAAGCATTAAAAGAAGGCTTAACCGAAATCTTCACCGAAGTCGGTGCAGTGGTCTGCGGTAGCGCTTGTGGTCCATGTTTAGGTGGTCACATCGGGTTGCTGGCAGCAGATGAGGTTTGCGTGAGCACTTCAAACCGTAACTTTATCGGACGAATGGGTAGCCCCAAAGCCAGCGTGTATTTAGCCTCACCCGCGACAGTTGCGGCATCAGCGATTACAGGAAAAATAGCTGACCCATCTACACTGGAGGTACACTAAATTGAACATGAAAGTAAAAGGCTCCGCAGTAGTCTTCGGAAACAATATCGACACAGATGTTATCCTACCTGGCAAATACCTAGTACTAGTTGACCCCTACGAGTTGGCTAAATATGCATTAGCAGGCTTAGACCCAGAGTTTGCCCAGAAAGCCCAAGGCGTCGTCTTGGTGGGCGGCAAAAACTTTGGCTGCGGCAGTAGCCGTGAACAAGCCCCATTAGCACTAAAGTATGCTGGTGTTCAGTGTGTGTTGGCGGAATCGTTTGCCCGCATCTTCTTCAGAAACGCCATCAACATCGGTTTGCCCGTTATTGAATGCAAAGGCATATCAAGCGCGGTCAAAACAGGCGATGTTGTAGCTGTTGACTTTGAAGCAGGTGACATTGAGGTTATTTCAACAAATAAAAGCTTCCAAGTTCCCAAGCTGCCACCGTTCATCTTAGAAATCCTAAACGATGGCGGATTAATCGAACATTTAAAGAGGAAAATGAAAAAATGACAGAATATAAAATATCCCTTGTTCCAGGAGACGGCATCGGACCAGAACTCTCCGAAGCCACATTAGTTGTCCTTGACTCAGTGCAAAAAAACTTCGGCATAAAACTATACATTATTGAAGCCCCAGCAGGCGACATTGCACTTGAAACTCTCGGTGCAGCACTGCCCGCTGATTCACTTGAAAAAATCAAGAACAGTCACGCCTGCATGAAAGGTCCAGTTGGCGAAAGCGCAGCAGACGTTATTGTAAAGTTGCGTTTAATCTTTGATTTGTACGCGAACCTGCGTCCTTTGAAAGCTTACCCCAGTGTTCCAGTTGCACGCCCAGACATCGATATGATGTTTGTCCGCGAAAACACTGAAGACGTCTACAAAGGCTTAGAACACCAACTAGACCCAGACACAACCATCTGCATACGCTTAATCACCAGACGTGCATGCGAAAGAATCGCTCACAAAGCCTTCCAAATGGCACGCCTACGCAACAATAAAAAGAAAGTCACCGCTATACACAAAGCAAACGTTATGCGCGTAACCGACGGCTTATTCCGTGACGTATGCCGCGGTGTCGCAAAAGAGTACTCAGACATTGCATTTAACGAACTATACGTTGACGCAGCATCCATGCGCCTAATCAAAGAACCCCACGCCTTCGACGTCCTCTGCACCTGCAACATGTTCGGAGATATCCTCTCTGATGAGGCAGCACAGCAAATCGGCGGCTTAGGCATGGCACCAGGCGCAAACATCGGTGACAACTTCGCACTCTTCGAACCCATCCACGGTTCTGCACCAAACCGCGCAGGCAAACAAACCGCAAACCCAATCAGCATGATCCTTTCCGCGAAGATGATGTTTGATTGGTTGGGTGAGAAATATCAGGATCCTAAGTGTATCGAGGCTGGAAAAGCAATCGAGAACGGTGTACTGTACGCGTTGCGTAACAAGCAATCTGTTCCAGACTGTGGCGGCACAACTACAACGTTGGGCATGGCCAAAGCTATTGCTGCAGCCTTAACACAGACTGGCTGAGACAATGACAACCCAAAACCAAAAACAAATCCGCATTTTTGATACAACATTGCGCGACGGGGAACAAACCCCCGGTGTTTCTTTGACTGCTGACGATAAAATTGAGATAGCCCGCCAATTAGGTATGCTTGGCGTTGACGTTATTGAAGCTGGTTTTCCAAGCAGTTCAGATGGCGAAAAACGAATCGTTAAAGACATTGCTAAACTGGGTTTAACCTCCCAAATCTGCGCGTTATCCCGCTGCACAAAAAAAGACATCGACGCCGCACTAGACTGTGATGTTGGCTTAATTCACGTGTTTATCCCAACCTCGCCCGTGCAGATGAAGCATGCAGTAAACATGACACCCGAACAAGTCCTGTCTTCCGCTGTTGAATCCATTCAGTATGTCAAAAAGCATGGCGTAAAATGCGAGTTCTCACCCATGGATGCCACACGCACAGAACTGCCCTTTCTACGGCAAATCTGCAGCGCCGCACAGGACGCAGGCATGGACAGCCTAAACGTACCCGACACAGTCGGCTGCATGATACCCAAAACAACCTACAAACTATTCAAAGACTTAGCATCATTCATCAAAGTGCCAATCAGCGCCCACTGCCACAACGACTTCGGCTTAGCCGTAGCCAACAGCCTCGCAGCGGTGGAAGCAGGTGCCTCTCAAATTCACGTTGCAGTCAACGGATTAGGTGAACGCGCAGGCAACGCAGCCCTAGAAGAAATCGTCACCACGCTGCATGTGGTTTATAATTACAAAACCAACATAAACACACGCTTACTCTACAGCACCAGCCGCATGGTAGCCTCCTTATCAGGTGTTTCCGTGCAAGTAAACAAAGCCATAGTTGGCGAAAACGCGTTTGCCCACGAATCTGGCATTCATACACGAGGCGTCACTGAGCAGCCTCTTACGTTTGAGCCCATCAGTCCCGAACTGGTCGGCAGAACACGCAAACTGGTCGCGGGTAAACTGGCGGGAACACGCGGCATTCAGGCGGAGCTGGAAGAAATAGGTATACACCCAACTGAGGAGCAGCTAAAGCAAATCGTGCAGCGCGTAAAAGACTTGGGGGACAAAGGTAAAATGGTCACTGACGCGGACTTGCTGGCGTTAACCTCTGCAGTTATAGGTCAAGTGATTGGGGAAGAAAAAATAGTTGACCTCTGTGACATGGCAGTGATAACAGGCATAAAAGTCATACCCACCGCTTCTGTACGCTTAACCATTGACGGCAAAGAATACACAGCCGCGGAAACAGGCGTTGGACCAGTGGATTCAGTGCTTAAAGCCATTCAGAAACTAACCAATAACATTGCAAAAATCCGCCTAAGCGAGTACAGGCTTGAAGCCATCACAGGCGGTTCTAACGCGGTTGCTGAAGTAATCATCAAAGTTGAAGACGAAAACGGCAACATCGTATCCGCAAGGGCAGCCCGAGAAGACATCGTAATGGCCTCTGTGGAAGCCATGATTAACGGCATAAACAAGTGCCTAATAAAAAATCGTAAGCAGGGAAACAAACAGTGAAAGTAGCCTACCAGGGTGAAGCAGGCGCATACAGCGAAATGGCAGTCTACAAATTCTTCGGAGCCACAGCTGAGCCGCTACCCTGTAAGGACTTCCGCGGCGTGTTCGAATCTGTAAGCAACAAAACAGTGCCCGCAGGCGTCATCCCAATCGAAAACAGCATCGAAGGCAGCGTCAATCAGAACTACGACCTCTTTTTATCCTATGACTTGAAAGTGCAAGGAGAAGTAGCCGTAAAACTCGCTCACGTCCTCATAGGCAACCAACAAACCAAGTTCGAAGATATCGAGAGCGTATACTCCCACCCTCAAGCACTCGCCCAATGCCGAAGTTACCTTGAAAAGCACAAATGGCAAATCATCCCCGAATACGACACCGCAGGCAGCGTCAAACTCATCAAAGAAAAAGGACTCCTCAACGCCGCCGCAATCGCCAGCGAAAAAGCAGCAGACCTCAACAACATGAAAATCATTGCCCGAGACATATCCGACAACCTCACCAACTACACCCGCTTCCTTGTGCTCGCACATCAAGATGCTGCGCCGACAGGCGATGACAAAACCAGCATCATCTTTTCAACCAAACACGAACCCGGAGCGCTATACAATGCACTAGGCGAATTTGCATCACGAAACATCAACTTGACCCGCATCGAATCGCGCCCAACCAAAAAAACAGCATGGCAATACAACTTCTACCTCGACTTTGAAGGACACAGAACAGAGAAACGCTGCACCGAAGCGCTACAAGCTATAGAAAAATACGCAACATTCGTAAAAATTCTAGGGAGTTACCCCAGAGTTATTTAATTGATAACTTTTCTGAACTACTGGGACGACGTCGCCGTCCACATTAGTCTTTGGCGAATGCGGCACTAGCAAGCTTCTCTAAATCAAGGTATTGTGTTTTTTCCACTGTGACTCCAACGAACTTTATTGTTCCGCCCTTGAACGCCGCTGGCGCTTTGTATTCCCGACTGACAGGATCACCGCTATCTCGTCCAATGCAGAGACCATCACCGCACAATGAAAACTTGCCAATCTGTGCATGCATAGGACCCTCCGCAACGAGTGTCTCATTAATGTACAGCTTCGTTTTGCCTTCAGATTCTTTGAATTTTCCTGAACCTTCTCTAACGAACTCTACACCTAAAACGTATTTACCTGGTTTAAGCTCAGGAGAGATAAACTGTTGCTCCGGAGGGATTCCCAAAAAGTTGTAGACATAATAGAGTTTCTTGTTCTTGATGAAGAGCGCGTGACCGCCAAATCGTGCACCTTGAGCAAAGATAAGTCCTGAACAGTCTGGATCGGTTATTTCGATATCAGCAAGAATCTTGTATGAGCGCCCAGCAACGTTGACAGCTGCAGACTCGGGAATTTCAGGAATCCCCGGATAGTAGATGTATCGTTCGCGTGGAGGTTCTTCGGTGGGTCGATATGTAGTAAGGACAGCAATTGCGCCGCGGTCATCTAGCGGCAGCACAAGGTTTTTGTCCGCTTCTTCGAACCAGGTCTTGATAAGCAACTACAATTTTTCAGGATACTCCTTAGCAAGATTTTTGGACTCAGAACGGTCTTCATCAGTATTGTAGAGTTCCCATACATCCTTGTCGAAGTGATCCTTATCTACTGGACAAGGGGCATGAATTGCAGCGGCCTTCCAGCCGTCCTCCCACATTCCCCGAGTACCCAGCATGGCATAATACTGCCGCTTTTTTCTCGTTGGATCATCTGGCTTCGCATCAAATGTATAACGCATTGAAACGCCCGAAAGTGGGACCTGTTCCACACCCTTGTAGACATTGGGCATCTCCAACCCACAAATATCAAGAATAGTTGCAACTATGTCAGTGCAATGATGGTATTGGTTGCGAACACCTCCTTGCGCGTTAATACCCTTTGGCCAAGAAATAACCAGAGGGTCACAAGTGCCACCTGCAAATTCAGAATAGCGCTTGAACATTTTGAAGGGAGTCGAGAAGGCGACAGCCCATCCTGTTGGATAGTGCTCGTAGGTATCTGGGCCGCCCAACACGTCGATAAGTTTCATGTTCTCAGCAATATCATCTGGGTAGGAATTGAAGAACTTGTTCTCATTGACTGAACCATTGGGGCTACCTTCTCCTGAAGCACCGTTATCCGCTAAGTAAATAACTAGTGTATTATCGAGTTGATGAGTCTCCTCAAGATAATCGATGATGCGGCCAATTTGTGCGTCTGTATATTCTGAGTATGCAGCGTAAACCTCTGCAAGGCGAGAGAACAATTTTTTCTCGTCGGCGTTAAGCGTATTCCATGGACGCACATGGTCTCCTGGGTTTGCTGCATCATCAGGCATTGGATTAATGGGTGTAAGTTGAGTACCCTCAGGAAGAAGCCCTTTAGCGATCATGCGTGGTAGTACCCACTCACGGTAGGCTTCATAGCCGTCGTCAAACTTGCCCTTGTACTTATCAATGTATTCCTGGGGAGCCTGATGTGGAGCGTGGTTGGCGCCTGGACAGAACCACATGTACCATGGCTTTGAGGGATTGGTGGATTGTTGGGCCCTTAGCATTGCTAGGGCTTGATCCGCAAGGTCTTTGGAGAGATGATAGCCCTCGTCTGGGAGGTAGGGTTGTTCGATGATTTCGTTGTCCCTGACTAGACTGGGATACCACTGGTTTGTTTCGCCACCTAGGAAGCCGTAGAAACGGTCAAAGCCCAAATTGAGCGGCCACCATTTGCGGGTAGCGCCAGATCCGAGGTCATTTTCGGGAACGTTGTGGTTTTTGCCTAACCAGAAGGTGCTCCATCCGTTATCTTGAAGGATGTGGCCGATTGTGGCGCAGCTAGCTGGGATGCGGCAGTGTTGACCAGGAAACCCGTTTGATGTTTCTGTTATAGACGCAAATCCGTTTAGGTGGTGATTTCGCCCAGTTAGGAGGGTGGAGCGTGTCGGTGCGCAAAGCGCAGTGGTGTGAAATTGTGAATACATTAACCCGTTGTCGGCCAACTTTTGCAGCGTTGGCATGTTGATCCTGCCGCCCATAGGCGACCAAGCTGCGAGACCGGTGTCATCATAGAGAATCAAAAGGATGTTTGGGGCTCCTTTGGGAGCTTTCTTTGGTATGTATGGATTCCAGTCTGGCGTTGAGTCTCGAACGTCCAGCTTGATAACACCCTTAAACGGTATCGCACTTCTTGAAAAAAATTCTTGAACTGGTTGTTTCTTTACATCGTTTGTTGACAAAAAAACACCTCGATTTAATCAAAATTACCATTTAACAGACTGCCTTTAGCTACAAATAAACCTGTGTGTACTCATTACAACAACAACCAAAGGTACCTTATTTTTTTTATCGTTTAACTGATGTGTAAAAAAATTCTCGATTATCTTTCTTCCAAATGTTTGTGTTCATATTTGGAGCCTATTAGTCAAGGTATGCAGAAATGATAGGAAGAGGTCAAATAGTCTATTTGGTTCCTATTAGAAATTCTATGCAGAACCTATAGAAGGGGAGAGTTATTGCCCTATAACCCTAACATTCTCAACCATAACCCAAGGCGCAACCAGCGACCCCACCTGACGCTCATTATTAGCAACCAAACGTATGTTTTTGAGCAACTCAAAGACGTTTCCCGCCAGCATCACGCCGCTGGATGCATCTGTGATTTTTCCATTCTTAATTTGCCATGCAGGAGTCGCGACAACGGAGAAGTCGCCGCTCATGGGGTTGCTGCTGTGTGCACCCTGCAGATAGTAGGCGATTAAGCCATCATCTATTTCTGCCAGAAGGTCTTCGCTGGTTTTGTTTGTGGGCATTATGTGGAAGTTGGTTGGTCCAATGTTTGGCGTGGACAGGTAACCGCTGCGTAGTGCGTTGCCTGTGCTTTCTTTGCCCTCTTTCTTTGCAGAGTAATTATCATAGAGGAAATTTTGCAGGATGCCGTTTTCGATAATTGGGGTTTTTTGTTGTGGAGTACCTTCTGCGTCAAAACGCCAACTCCGCATGCCACCGGGCAGTAATCCGTCATCGTAAATGGTGAGAGCCTCTGAGGCGACTTTTGTGCCGATTTTGTCTTTAAAGGCTGATTGCCCACGCTGCACGCTGTCAGCTTTAACGGCGTTGAGCAAAGTGTATCCTAAAAGTTCACCAAGTGCGAATTGGGTTAGGATTAGTTTGGTTGTTTTTGTCTTGACAGGTTTAGTTTTTAGAGCTGAAAGGGCAAGTTTGGCGGCTTCTTTGCCAACCCAATAGGGGTCAACTGTGTGGTTTCTTGAGATGTTAAATTCAAAACATGCAGGTGTTACTTTGTTGCCGTCTTTGGCAATAGTTTCAAGACTGCACTCAACCACTGTACCCTTATCAAAAGCCAAAACTCCCTTAGAGTTAGCTATGGCATTTTCAACATAGGCACTTCCCACGCCACCCTCAATTGATAAGACGCGTTTATCCACTTCTCCTGCGCGGTCTAACATTTGGGCTGCCAAACCCACAAGGTCTTCTGCGTGCAAATCGACGATTTTTTCATCAAAAATTCCTTGCAGAGTTCCGTATGGCTTCTTTTCTGGGAGACCATGCCAGTTTGGGTCTGGGGGGCTGGCTTTGGCTGCGTTCAACGCGTTGGATACGGCTTTTTGTATGGCTTCTTGGCTACTGATTATGTTGGTGTAAGCGAATCCGACGGATTTGTTTATTGTTGCCCTTATGCCGATGCCGCGGTCAATGGTTTTTTGGCTTTTGCTTATCTGTCCAAGGTTGATGCCGATGCTGATTGCTTGATCCTCGTAAACGTAGGCTTCGGCTTCTGAGGCACCAATTTTTAAGGCGTATTTAACAGCGTTTTCCGCTATGATTAGCATTTCGTTTTCTTTAAGCACTGCCACCCACCATCACTTTGTTAACTCGAATATGCGGTCCACCATCACCAATAAATGCAGTTTGCCCTTTCCCACATCTACCCATGTTCAGGGAAAAATCTTTGCCGACAGCATCCACTTTATGCAAGGTTTCCAGCGTGTTGCCGCTGATTGATGCGTCACGCACTGGTTCACCGAGTTCGCCATTGATTATTTCGTAGCCTTCTTGAATGCCAACTTGGAATGTGCCATCCAAATTTGCTTGTCCACCACGGAAACTTTTCAGATAAAAGCCTGACTTGACGCCTTCCAGCAGTTCCTCAAATCTGTGGTCTCTTGACGCCATGTACGTGTTACGCATACGAATTATGGGTTCCACTCGGAAATCCTCGGCGCGCGCGTTTCCTGTGGGTTTTGTGTTGAATTTTTGGGCGGTTTCACGGCTATGCATCAAACCCGTGACTATACCATCTTTGATTAGTAGGGTTTTCTGGGCAGGTACGCCTTCATCGTCATATCTAAAAGAGCCAAACGCGCCGGGAATGGTGCCATCATCATAAAAGGTGACCAGTTCTGAGCCGATTTTTTTGCCCATATTACTTGACAGCACGCCGCCTGACAAAGCCAAATCTGCTTCTGCTAAATGACCAAAGGCTTCATGGACAAATACGCCTACAACGTTTGGCCCCAAAATCACTGGGAAGGTTCCGCCTTTGATGGGTTTAGCACGTAACTGCTGAACGGCTCGTTTGGCAGCGTTTGTGCCTATTGTTTGCGGCGGGTTTTCTTGGAAAACTTCGTATCCCGCTGTTGAGCCAAGTTCTTCTCTGCTGTAGGTTAGGATGTTTTGGTATTGAGCTGAAGCGGTTATTCTTGCCCAAACATACAGCTTGTCCATTTCAAGGCTGGTACCGTCGCTGTTGGCAAACTGACTTGTCCCAGTTAAATCAAGATAGTCGATTGTGCAGCTTTTGATTTTAGCATCAAAGCCCATGGTTGCCTTGTTGATTTCCGTGAATGTTTTTATTTTATCTTCCATGCTGATGTCTGCAGGGTTAATTTTGGGTTTTAGCGTCACATGGTCAGTTACGGTTTTTGCAGAGGCAAGCGAAACGGGTTCTTTAATGCTGGCGCTTGCTGTTTTGGCCATCTTGCAGGCATCCTCAACCGCTGTCAGTAGAATTTGTTCATTTAAAGAGCCAACCGACGCAAACCCCCAAGCCCCATTGACTAAAACTCGGATTGCAACACCGTGCTCTAAGCCCTGCTTGGCAGCTTCTACGCGTCCCTCTTTTAGGGTGAGCATGGTTTTGTTTAGGCTTTGCGCTCGGGCTTCGGAGTATTGGGCTTGGTGTTTTTGGGTGGCTACATTGTTGATTTTTGCTAAAAGGTCCTCCAAAATGGTGTGCCTTCAGAATGGTAGTAGCTAGTTGCTGCTTGCAGATAAAAACTGTTTGTTTTGCAGAAAAAGATTGGGTTATTGGTTTGTGATTTTTAAGCCGTAGAGGTCGTATAGAATCATGTTTTCTATGGGAATGGCGCCTGTTGTGCTTAAGCAGTCTTTTAGACCTTTAGCAAATAAATCCATCCTTCCTGCGTACTCATGCGGATGTAGTGAATAATAATTTTCTAGATGTTTGTATATGAGTACAGCGGCTTCTTTACCTAACACTTGCGTTAGAACATTGTCTACAACTTGAAAGAACGGGTCTTCCTTTTTCCGCTCAGCCATTATCAATATTGTCCCCTAGTGCTCTTGCCCCGCCAATCGCACGTATTTGTACTTAATAAGTATTCTCGGTAAACTGTTATACACAAAAACAGTTAAAACACCATGCAAGTCCATGCCTAAAAGAAATCAGCAATATTCAACTGTTGAACACTTCCACGTGGCGAATTAGGCTTAACCTGCACCTCAGACGCGCCCAAATCCAACTGACCATAAACGCCATCATAACCAGGAATCACCTTAACTTTACCTTCACGCACAGCAACAATCACAGATGCCAACCGCTCATCCACCACGCCAGCCAACGCTTCCTTTTGTGCATCCATAAGCACCGAGTACTCATCGCCGAATCTGCCAACAAGCAAATTGTACTCCTTCCAAACCGCTTGTGTTGAAGGGGAACTAATTCCTAAAACAGCAGCAATTATCTCAGACAGCGACAAAAGACACAGAAAACTCGGCACGCCCTCACGCTTAAAACCCACGGGTCTATCCGCCAGTTCCTCAACGCGTTGCTCAACACCGCGGGTTAGTTTTCGGCGGCAAACAGGGCAAATGTTGTTGTATTTTTGGGCAGCCTGTGGTGAAAGCGAAACTTTGCAGTTGCGATGCCCTGTCCAATGATACTTGCCATAGGCGGGGTCAGTTTCAATAGTCATCTTGAATCGGGAATCATTTTGGATTATGGCATCAATTACTTCTTTGTATGTGACTGATTCCAGCTCAAACACGTTGGCTTCTCTGCCGATGCGCCAAGGCCAAAAACTGTGGCAGTCACTGTTTGAGAGAAGGGTAAAGCGGTCAAGAGCACTTAGGCGATAGTTCATATCTGGGTCTGAAGACAAACCGGTTTCAAGCGCATGAATGTGCCGGGTCATGTCTTGGTAGCAGTCCTCGATGTGGTCAAAGCCGCTGAAGCTTCCAAACAAGCTAAACCATGGTGTCCATGCATGCGCAGGAAAAACCATGTTATCAGGGCTGGTTTCCATTACTTCTTCAACCAGTTGTGGCGCGGCCATATCCAAAATTGGTCTACCATCAGAATCTAAATCACCATGCTTCCTTAAGGCTTCGTTGATTTGTTGGGCTACCTCAAGACTTGGGGTTAGGATAACATGGTGAATCTTTTTTGATTCGCCCTTGTAGTCAAAGATCGTACAGACTTCGGTGGTTAGCATGAACTTGACAGAAGAATCTTTGGCGTCTGCGATTTTGTATAAGCCTTCAGTGTCAGGTGTTAGAATTTCTTTTATTTCTTGGAGCCAGAGGGGATGTGTGAAGTCACCTGTTCCGATAAGGTTTAATCCTTTAATTTTTCCAAAGCGGGCTATTTCTTTAAGGTTCATCTGCTCGCTTGTTGCCCTGCTGTATCTGCCGTGAATGTGAAGATCAGCAATCACTCTCAAGTTTGACGCCATAAAATAGCATGCCGTAAACGGTTTTAAAGTTACTGTAACTACGTCAGAAAAACCTGCGTAACAAAAGCACGAAGGGTATTAAGGTGGATTTTTCAGCTTCACAGTCCATTTTGCCAATTCTTCCAACAGTTGCCTAATTAGCCTTTTTGTGTCCTCATTAGTCAAGTTTCCCTCTAAGTCAACATGGTCTTTAGCGTTAGAAAGCATGACTTCTGGTCGGTTAACTGGGTGCATGTCAAGAAAAACAAAGGTTTGTCGTAGATGATACTGGGATCTGGCACCACCCAAGCGCCCCGTTGATGCGCTCATTATGGCTATGGGTTTGCCATCTAGTGGGTTGCCAGTTTTGGGGCGGGAAGCCCAGTCAAGCGCGTTTTTTAAGACCCCTGGGATGGAATAGTTGTATTCTGGTGTGGCAATTAGTAACGCGTCAGCTTGGCGGATTTTTGTTTTAAACTCGATAACCCTTGAAGGCGGCTGAATTTCCAAGTCTTGATTGTAGAGTGAGATGCCTTCAAGGTCAAAAACTTCAATCTCAACATTTTCAGGTTTAACTTCAAGTGCTGCCCTAACAAGCGCTTTATTAAACGAGCCATGACGCAAGCTTCCCGCAAAAGCAAGAACCCTAAGTGGCTTATCCATAAGAAAACTCCAATTAAACCTAATGAAAATCAAATATAAAAAGAAAAACAGGACAGGGTTTATTCGGGTGAGAGCTGGATTTTGTCACCGGTTTTTACGTGAAGCATTTCTGCGGCGCTGCCTTGGTTTAAGGCTATTTCCAAAAAGCCGTGGCTTCCGATAAGTGCCAAAAGTTTCTGAGGTTCTGCTTCCCCGTAGGATGAGCAAAAATCGAGGCGTACTTGATGATGACCTATCTGTACCTTCACCGCGCCTGTGATGCCAATTTGGAGGAGCATTTTTTGGCTGATGTTTGAGATTATGTTACCAAAACTATCCACCTGCAAAACCTCCCCAAACACGCAGTCGCCATCCTGTTTAACGTTGGCAAATTCGGGCAGAACAATATTTTGAACTGCTGGACCAAAAGCAGAGGGCTTTGTACCGCGCTCCAAAAAGGCTGCTGCGGGTGCAAAAATGTCTCTTCCATGGAAAGTTCTGGATATCTGAGGCTGCATATAGCGGGGATTTGATAGTTGGTAAATACGTTGGATTCCCTGATTTTGGGCGGCTAAAATCAAGACCCCATTGTCAGGTCCAATAAGATAACCCTGTTTTGTTTGAATTAGGATGGGTAATCTTTCTGTGCCTACCCCAGGGTCGACAACGGCTACGTGAATGGTGCCTTTGGGAAAGTAGGGTACAACAGAGGCTAAAGCAAATGCACCTTGTTTAATGTTGAATTTTTCTATTTCATGCGTGACATCCACTATGATGGCGTTTTGGATAATGCTCAAGATTACGCCTTTCATTTCAGCAACGTATGGATCTTTGACTCCGAAATCGCTTGTCAGTGTGATTGTTAACTTTTTAGCCTCCGTGTGTTATTGGGATAAAAACTACTTCGTCGCCATCCTGCAAGGTTGTTTCTAAACCGGCAAGAACGCTTATTTCTTTTCCGTTAACTAGGATGAGCGCGTGTGGTTTAGGATTTTCCTGCTGGTCTATTAGATTCTTTTTCATTTGGGGATTATCCTGACTTATCTGAGCAATCAAACTAAGAAGGGACTGCCCCTCAGTAAAGTTTATGGTAAGGGGGGTTTTTCCAAAGATTTGGCGTAGTGCACCGACGAATTTTATGTTAACAGTCATGCTTCACTTGCTCAATATATTGAAGGTAAATTGAAGATTAAAAATTTTGTTTCAGAAAGCTAGTTTTCAAGTTTTTCGTCAGTTAAAGTTTCAACGATGTCTGAGGCAATCTCTACAAGTGAATCCGCCTGCTTAAGGATGGCATCATCATTTACCTCCTCAAGCTGCGAGAGCTGCTGAACCACGCCTTCAATACCCATCAAAAAACGCAGAACAGAATCGTTTGTTGCAGGGTTTTTCATGACTTCTTCACGGATAAGAATCTCGATAAAAGCAGGTTCGCCAAGACTGTAATAGATAGCGTTTCTAGCTTTACGGATTGCCTCCAGCAGAAGCGTAGATGCCATGTACGGCATTTTCTGCGCTGCTTCTAACTCAGCCTTTGCTTCGCGCAGGTATCTAAGGGCCCACCCTTTTCGGTATTCATCCATCATGAAGGGTCATCCAGAATTATTCGGATGTGTCTATTTCTTCTTCTTCGATTTCTTGTCCAGCTTGAGCTAGGGTGACTGTTCTTGTGATGTATCCAGCGACCTTGTTTCGTATTCTTGTAGTTGAACCCCGAGTGAGAGTGTTAACTGCAAGCTTGTTCTCGTCAAAGTTCGTGGAGAACTTGTCTGGAAACTTTGTCATCAGTTCTTTGCCAAGCCGTTTTACTTGTTCAGTTTTTACTTTTCCCAGTGTTATTCCTCCGTAGTTAATCTCAGTTTACCTACGCTAAAAGCGCAGAATGCAACTCTCAATAGACAGGGGGTTTAATTTAAGGTTACGCCTTATAATCCAAATTCTACCTACAAAACCCTAACAGGCTACCCGGCTCAAGAAAGTTTTATCCCAAAAAACGCCTCAAAATTGGCGATGATTTGTTCAGAAACCGTTTCCAGAGGCAGTTTCTTGATTTCAGCCACTGATTCAACTACTGTTTTGATAAATGACGGCTTAGTCAATTGCCCACTGTAGGGACGCTTCCAATACGTTACTGGTCCATCAGTTTCAGTCATCAAATTCGTTAAAGGCACACGCTCTACAACTTCACGCAACCCATTAGAGTAAACAATTGGCGGCCCCTCAGTTATGAAGTAACCGTGCTCAACTGCCTTGTCAAGTGCACTTAGCGGGTGACTAAACCAGTGTAGCAAAACTTTTTTCAGGTTATAGGATGGAAGCATATTTACAATTACGTCGGTTGTACCGCGTGAGTGAATGATTACGGGCAGGTTAAGTGTTTCAGCTAAATGGAGCATGCGGTCAAAAACTGCCGTCTGCTTTTCCCATAGGGTTTCATATTTGTAGTCTAATCCGATTTCGTCAATAGCCACAACACGCTCTTTTTGGGAGGTTATGAATTTTATTATCTCATCTAACTCGCCGTCTTTGAGCACATTAACATTCCACGGGTGAACTCCTAGAGCGGGATATACAAGGTCAGGGTATTTTTGAGAAAGGACGATATCGTTTTGGCAGGTGGCTAAGTCCATACTGTTGGTGACTAATGCTTTTACATCCGCGTCTTTGGCATCCGCGATTATTTCCTCTATGTGACCTTTATATTCGGGATCTGAGAGGTGGACGTGGGCATCAATCAGTTTCAAGATGATTCGCTTCTCTGGGCGTTTATTTGATTTCTTGTTTAATAAATTGTTCGCTTACTGCTGAAAGCTTAAATAAGGCACTGTGCGAACAAAAAAGGTTAAATATAGCTTTAAAATGAAAAAGAAGCTGAAGAGATGTCGATATGACTGAATTAGAAATAGCTGTAGCTCCCATGCACCGTTTATGCAAGAAAGCTGGAGCAGATAGAGTAAGCGAAGCAGCAGCAAAAGAACTGGCTAAAGCATTAGAGGACATCGGTGTTAAAGTTGCCAAGGAAGCCTTAGACTACGCAATGCACGCTGGACGAAAAACCATCAAAGCGGAAGATATCGAAATAGCCGCAAGAAAAGTCATGGGAAAATAAACTCACATTTCTCTCTTTCTTTTTTTGTTAACACAAAAGAGTTTCTTAGCGTTAACTACGAATGCCTTATTATCCCGATTTAAGTTAGTATTTTTTGGTGATTTTAATTGACTAAAACTGAGGAAAACCTAAAAGCCGCCTTCGCAGGCGAATCCCAAGCAAACAGGCTTTACCTATCTTTTGCAAAAAAAGCTGAACAAGAAGGATTAACACAAATCGCAATGCTGTTTAAAGCAGCAGCAGAAGCAGAAACCGTGCACGCACACAACCACCTACGCGTGTTAGGTCAAGTAAAAGAAACACAAGACAACCTTGGCACCGCAATCGCAGGGGAAACTCACGAGTTCAAATCAATGTACCCCCAATTCATTGAAGAAGCAAAAACCGAAGGCAACAAGCAAGCCTTAGTAAGCTTTGATTGGGCAAACAAAGTAGAACAGATGCATGCAGAACTTTACCAGAAAGCCTTAGATGCACTGAAAAACAAGACGCCTATTGCAAAAGCCGATTATTATGTTTGCCCAGTGTGCGGCGCCACCTTTGAAGGCACAGCACCTGACAGATGCCCAATTTGCGGAGCACCGCAAAAAAGTTTTAAGAAAATAGAATAAGAGGTTAAGCTTTGATTTTCTGGGCTATTTTTTGCCCAAATTCAAAGCATTTTTGCATTTCTTCTTTGTTTGGCACGAACTTGACTTCTAAGCCGGACTCAAACACGTCAAAGCCAGCTGTTTTAGCCATCTCCGTCATCGTACGCACTGCACCACCGCCCCATCCATAGGAGCCAAAGAATGCCCACAGTTTACCCTTCGGCTTAAGCCCAGCAGCATAAGTCAAAAACGAACCCAACGTTGGGAACATACCGTTGTTAATGGTTGGAGAACCCACAAGAACTGCTTTTGCATCCAAAATCTCTGCCATTGCTTCCGAGTTGGGGTAATTGCGAAGTTTCAGGACTCTAACTTCCATGCCTTGACTGATTAAGCCGTCAGCGATGGGTTTAGTCATAATGTCTGTGCTGTGCCACATGGTATCAAAAACGATAACTGCCTTATTCTTGACTTTAGCGCCGGAGCTCCAATCCATGTACGCGTTAACTATTTTCATGGGGTCTTTGCGCCAGATGATACCGTGGCTTGGGGCAATCATGTCAATTGGGATTTTCATGGCGACAACCTCTTGAATCTTGCGGGTTATGAGGCTGCCCAGTGGCATCAAAATGTTAGCGTAATAGGTTTCAGCTTCCTCCATGATTACGTGCTCGTCAACTTCATCATCAAAATGCGCAGAACTTGCAAGATGCTGCCCAAAAGCGTCGTTTGGCATCAAAACCTTGTCCTCCACAAAATAGCTAAACATGCTATCAGGCCAGTGAAGCATAGGTGCTTCTACAAAGGTAACGGTTTTTTTGCCCAGTGAGATTTTGTCACCTGTTTTTACGGTTTCGATGTTTTCAAATTCTTTGCCATAATATTTGATTAGTTCATCTTTGGCGCGTACTGAAGAGATGATTTTAGCATTTTTGGCTAGTTTAGCAATCATTGGCAAACTGCTGGAGTGGTCCATTTCCACATGGTTAACGATGATGTAGTCAATTTTGTCAAAACTGGTCAATTCTTCAACGTTGCTGACAAGTTCATGTACAAAGTCGCTTTTCACAGTGTCTACTAAGGCGGTTTTTTCGTCTTGGATTAGATAGGCGTTGTAGCTGGTTCCCCTGTTAGTGGTGTATCCATGAAAATCACGCAGGTTCCAATCAATAGCGCCAACCCAATATATGCCATCTTTTAAAGTAACTTTAACCATATTTTAGGTCTCCAAAAATTAATTATTACTTAAAAATCATACCTACAACACCTTATATGATTTTCGTTGATGCCAACTAAAGTTATATGTGTGAAACACCAACAATTTAAGTAAGAACGTTAAATGTTCGACGAGTTTTTGGAGGCAAAAAAGTGAGTTTAATCCCTGACGACAAAAAAGAACTTCTCAAAAACGATTTTAAAGCTAAACTTGTTGACCCCATAAAAATTTTAATGTTCACACAAGAAATCGAATGCCGCTTTTGCGCTGAAACAAAAAAAAATAGCCCAAGAAATGCCCAGCCTCAGCGACAAAATCACTACTGAAGTTTACGATTTCATGGCTGACGGCGAAAAAGTCAAACAATACAACATAAAACGAATTCCCGCTTTAGCAATTTTAGGCAAAAAAGATTACGGCGTAAGAATCTACGGAGTGCCCTATGGCTACGAACTACAAACGCTCATTGAAGCCATCGTTAACGTTTCGAAGGGAACCACAGACTTAACCGAAAAAACCCGAACAGTTCTAAAAGACGTTAATGCACCAGTACACATCCAAGTTTTCGTGTCCCTAACTTGCCCACACTGCCCCGGTGCAGCGGCAATAGCACACAAACTCGCCGTTGAATGCGACAACATAATAGCAGACGTGATTGACGGCAACGAATTCCCAGAGCTAACCCAAAAATACGAGGTCATAGGCGTCCCAAAAATTGTAATTAACGAAAAAGTTGAATTTATGGGGGAATTCAACGAGGACCTTTTTGCAGAGCACGTCGTGCTTGGGACACTGCAATAACAAAAAAAGAAAATGCGGTCAGTGCCCGCCGCAACCACAGCCGCCGCAGCAATGATGGTCATCTTCGCCTTCGTGGTGATGATGGTGCATGTGATGCTGGTCTTCTGAGATTTCAGAGTTTATGTACAGTTCAGGTTCTTCATCAAAGGAGTTTTTGCATCCTGGAGCACAGAAATAGTAGGTTCTGCCTTTGTATATTGACTTCCATTTTGCCGTTTTCTCATCTACATCCATTCCACAGACTAAATCTTTTGCCATAAATTATCACCTCTTTACCATTTCTTTTCTGGTGACTTTAAAGTTTCGGCTTAAATCGACGCAACAATGACGCATTAGTAACTACAGTTACCGAACTGCTCGCCATCGCCGCAGCCGCATACACGGGGTCAAAGAGCACACCAAGCAACGGATAAAACACGCCCGCCGCCAAGGGTATTAGGATTATGTTGTAGAAGAACGCCCAAAACAGGTTCTGCCGTATCTTACGCATAGTAGCGCGACTGAGTTGAATAGCAACGACTACGTCTCGAAGGTCGTTCTTGACGAGTACGATGTCACCTGTTTCAACAGCCACATCCGTTCCGCCGCCCACTGCAATGCCGATGTTTGCCTGCGCCAACGCAGGTGCATCGTTGATGCCATCACCCACCATTGCCACAACCTTGCCCTCTGACTGCAACCGCTTAATTTCGGAAGCTTTCTCACTGGGCAACACCTCAGACAGCACGCGGTTAACGCCAACTTGCCCCGCGATGGCTTGCGCTGTGCGTTTGTTATCGCCGGTTATCATTATGACTTCAAGCCCCATCTGCTGAAGAGTTTTTACCGCGTCGGCAGAGTGCTCCTTTAGGGTGTCGGCTACTGCAATTAGCCCAGCAAGTTGCCCGTCAATAGAGAGAAGCATGGCGGTTTTTCCGGCTTCTTCCAACGCAGCCATTTTGGGCTCAACAGTGGTGATGGGGACGTCGTTTGTTTCCATGAGTTTTCGGTTTCCCAGCAGAACCCGTGAGCCTTTGGTTTGAATTTCAACACCATACCCCGGAAGGGCATTGAAGTCATCGGGCCACTCAACAGCTATGTCACGGCTTTCGGCAGCTTTTACTATAGCTTCACCTAAGGGGTGCTCAGAGTTTTTCTCTGCCATTGCTGCAAGCTCCAAAAGTTGCGCCTCGCTCAAGGTTGTGTTTGTTTGGATTATATCGGTAACTTCAGGTTCACCCTTTGTCAGGGTACCTGTTTTGTCAAAAACGACAGCTTTTAGTTTGTGGGCGGTTTCAAGGGCTTCGCCGCTTTTGATTAAGATGCCATTTTCTGCTCCTTTTCCGACCCCAACCATAATGGCTGTCGGAGTCGCCAAGCCCAAAGCACATGGACAAGCAACGATAACCACGGCTATGAAGACGGTTAAGGAGAACACAAACGTTTCTCCAATCAAGAAGTACCACACAAACGCGGAGATTGTGGCAGTTAATATGATGGCGGGTACAAAGTATCCTGAGGCTACGTCGGCTATGCGTTGTACTGGGGCTTTGCTGGTTAAGGCATCTTCTACCAAATCTATGATTTGCGCCAAAACAGTGTCTTTGCCAACTTTAGTAGCTTGGAACCGCAAAACTCCTGTTTTGTTTATGGTTGCTCCGACAACGCTGTCGCCAACCCGCTTCTCCACTGGGATGCTCTCGCCAGTTATGACTTTCTCATCAACCGCTGAGTAACCTTCAACTACTTTGCCGTCGACAGGGATTTTTTCACCTGGACGCACAATCACGACATCACCAACACGCACTTCTTCGACTGGGACAATTTGCTCTATGCCGTCGCGGATAATGCGGGCACTTTTGGCTTGAAGCCCCATGATTTTGCGTATGGCTTCTGAAGTTCTGCCTTTAGCGATAGCATCCAACAGTTTGCCTATCAATATGAAGGTCATTATCATGGTTGCTGTGTCGAAGAATACGCCTGCTCCAGGGAAAGCGTTTGGCATGAAGGTGACGGCGGTGCTGTAGATGTATGCGGTGGAGGTGCCCATAGCGATTAGGGTGTCCATGTTAGCAGTTTTGTTTTTTAGCCCCTTGTATGCTCCTACGTAAAAGGTCCAGCCGACCACAAACTGTACAGGCGTAGCAAGCAGAAACATCAAAATGTTATTTTGCGCCATTGGCAAAACGGGGAACCACATCAAAACCATAATGGGAACCGTGAGCAGAATGCTGACGGCTAGGAGGGTTTTGAGGCGCTGGATGTGGCGTTTACGTGCTTTACCTTCAGCGTCTTCCACGGGTGTTTGCTGCTCTATGGTACCGTAACCTGTGTCTTGGATGATCTTTTTAATTGTTACAAGGCTAATCTGCTCGGGGTTGTATTCGATGTTGATGCGTTCGGTAGCGAAGTTGACTGCGGCGTTGTATATGCCTTCGCGGTTGCCGAGGGCTTTTTCGATGGTTTTGGCGCAGTTTATGCAGGTCATTCCACTGACTTGGAGGCTGATTTTCTCGTGGATTACTTGGTAACCTGCGGCAGTCACAGCATCTTCGATGGCTTTCTGACCTACAACGGCGGGGTCATACTCTACGATGGCTTTTTCTGCGGCAAGGTTAACGGTGGCGTGGATTACGCCGTCTAGTTTGTTGAATTGTTTTTCGATTGTGCGGGCGCAATTGATGCAACTCATGCCGCCTATGTTGAGAATGATTTTTTTTGTTTGGGGGTGAGTCATAAACACGCCGTTGTTGTTTAGTATATTTTGGGGTTTGTAACGATATAAGTATTTCTTTTAAAGATATATCTTTAATCAACAAAAACAAGTGTCATTAACACATCTTCAACCAAACCACCAACAGCCAGAGTGTCGGATTTTATGCAAAAATGTCGGAAAGTCAAACAAAAAAGCAGATTTATTCGACACGCTTAATGATGTGATACCCAAACTGGGTTTTTACTGGTCCAGAAATTTGCCCTTTCTCCAAACTGAAAGCAGCTTTTTCGAATTCCTTAACCATTTTGCCACGGGTAAACGTGCCTAAATCCCCGCCCTTTTTACCCGAGGGGCAAAGAGAAACCTGTTTGGCAATGGTTGCGAATTTTTCGCCTTTGTCAAGCCGTGCTTTTACTGCTTTAGCTTCTGTTTCTGTTTTTACTAGGATATGGGCACAGTGAACTTTGTCTGACATAAGGAAGAATTCTCATTTTGGCATATATGTTTTACTTGGAATTAAGCAAATTTAGCCTGTTGCTTTTTGGGTGAAGAAGGATTTTGATGTTGATTTTTTACAGAAACAAGTTTTGAACCGCAACTTTCCCCATGGAATATACATTAAAATGTTAAAATGCTTAAACCCAAAGCACACACTACTTCGAACTTCGAAGCAATCGACATGGATATTGTTAAATCAAAAGTTGCCACAATTCATTACCATGCAGAAAGCTAAGCCAATCAGCAACATAGAAGAAACCCAGAAAATCGACAAAGCACTACTTATCCAACTGGCAAAACTACTGGAAAGGCTCCCAAACATAGAAGACTAAAACCGCAGTCGCCCTTTGAATGCTGTTTCTCTTCAGAATAAACCCTAAATAAAAAAAGACAGTACTAACTAGAGAAGGTTTTGGCAGTTACCTTTTTGAAAGCTTCAGTTAGTTTTTGGTTGTCTTCTGCTGAGCGCACAGTGACCCTAACGTAACTATCATCCAACCCGACAAAGGTGCAGCAGTCACGAATAAGCATGCCCTGCTTAGCCATTTGCTCCTTAAGCATTGTTGAGGTGAGTTTTCGGTTCAAAATTTTAACCAGTAAGAAATCAGTTACTGACGGAAAAACTTGTAAGCCCTCAATTTGGCTGAGGTTTTTGGCGAAGTCTTCACGTTCTTTTTCGATTGTTTCCTTGGTGTTTTGGATGAACTCTTTGTCGCTAAAAGCAGCCAGCGATGCGTAACCTGCCAAGCTGTTGATGCTCCACGGTTGCCGCACGACCTCCAGCTTTTCGATGAGGTTTTCGGATGCAATCCCATACCCTAGACGGATTCCGGGCATGCCGTAGAATTTTGTGACGGAACGGATGACAAAAAGGTTCTCGTACTCTTTGACCATGCCAGCCAAAGTTTCATATTCACCCTTCTTGGCAAACTCAATGTAGTTCTCGTCAACACTAAAGATAACATCTTTTTTCTGACAATAATCCACCAAGTCCAAAAGGTCCTCTCTACTGTAGAGTGCTCCTGAGGGGCTGTGGGGGTTGCAGATGCACAAGATTTTTGTGTCATCCGTGATAGCGGCTTTGATTTTGTCGTTTTCCAGCACGAAATTCTCGGGTAACTGCAAAAAGGTTGTTTCCCCATTCACGCGCAAAGCAGCTTTCTCATATTCGGTGAAGGATGGCACGGGTATGAGGGCTTTGAAGGGGGCAGATAAAATCTCAGTTATCATGTAGATGAGTTCGATTGAGCCATTGCCCAATATCACGTTTTCGGGTTCCACGCCATGTCCAACATACTTGGCGATTTCAGTTTTTAGCTCGACAGGATTGGGGTCGGGATAGAAACGGATTAGTTTAGCGTACTCTTTTACGGCTTCGACGGCTTTGGGTGCTGGACCTAAATAGTTGATTGGTCCGCTGAAGTCAAGCACGTTCTCTATTGGGAGGTTGTATTTTCTGCTAAATCCCCAAACGTCTCCGCCGTGGCTTACGAATCTGCGTTTTTTACAGGTGCTTGACATTTTTCTTGCTCCATGATTTTTTCGATTTCTTTTTCTACATACCACTGTGCCTTGTAGTGGGCGTTGTAGAGGTTAACGAGTTTGTACAGCCAGTATATTCCACCAACGCCTAAAGTAATTATCGTAAGAACCGCATATTTTTTTATTGGTATCGTCTGGGTCATGAACATACGGTTAGGAAAAGCTTCTGCTAAAAAGGTGTCCATCTGATGTTCATGCATAACAAGATCTCTTGAAAGCAAATACATAATGATAAAGGCGGGAACAATCAAAATTATGCTTGCAGCCCAAGCCAAAGCGTTCATATCGCGATAGCTTTTTGTTGCTTGCGGCGGCTGTTTGCTCTGACTTTTCAGATAACTTGCGATTTGCTGTTCAAGGGCTATTTCGCGGCGGAAATGCTTGTTTCTACTCTCAACTAGACGATAAAACAAGGGGAAAAATGCTAAGCCAAAGGTTACTATGGCACCTAAAAACCACATGGAAAACCATGTTTTTCGGTCGGCTTGCTGGTTTTTGGCGTATGCGGTTTCCATAGGGTTCAGTTGCTCGGTTCGTGGTTGCTTGACAGAGTGGGGTAGCCAAACTTTATAAGTTCTTCCATAAAGCATGATAATAAAATGAGCCATTCGCAATTGCTCTCGCTGATTGTTCCAGTTCGGAACGAAGAACTAACCGTAGGAGACATTATTGAACGCATCCAAAACGTCATGGCTCAGGTTGGCTTAGAATACGAAGTTATAGTTATTGACGACTGCTCCACCGATAAATCACGGCAAAACGCACTCAAACACGAAGTTGCCGTCTGCACCCTTAAAGAACACTGTGGGAAAGGGTATGCGTTGCGAGTTGGGTTTAAGCGGGCAAAGGGCAGCATAATCATCACGATTGACTCGGATGGGTCTCATCGTCCTGAGGAGATTCCGCAATTGCTTGCGCCTGTTCTGCAGGGCAAAGCGGATTTGGTGATTGGTTCACGCTACCTTAATCAGAAAAACGTCAAGGCAAGATGCCTCAACGCATTTGGCGTGAGAATCTTTAACATGCTAATTAAACTGTTAACGGGAACCGCCATAACCGATTCCCAGTCAGGCTACCGCGTCATGAAACGCGAGGTGCTAAAGCGGCAAAACCTCAAAGCTCAAGAGTACGAAATAGAATCTGAAATGCTTGTCCAAACCGCCAAACAAGGATTCCGAATCTACGAAGTGCCCATCAGTTTTGAGCAACGCACTTATGGCAGGTCAGGCGTGGACCCCATGGTAGATGGTTTTAAAATTTTGCTTTCGATAATAATTGCGTATTGGAGGGCTTAACAAGATGGCTAAAAACTCTAACCTCAAGGTTTCGGTGATTGTTGCAGCCTACAACAGCCAAGACACAATCGAAGAATGTTTACAGTCCATCCTCAACCTCAACTACCCAAAGGGCAACGTTGAAGTTATCGTTATGGACGGACAATCAAAAGACCAAACGGTACAGAAAGCCCAGCAGTTCCCAGTCAAAGTCATCTCAATCTGCCTAAATGCGCCCGCAGCCTACAACTACGCCCAAAAAATCGCCCAACACCCAATCCTCGGATTCATAGACGCCGACGCAAAAGTCGAGCCAGAATGGCTAAACAAGCTTGCTCCCCACCTCGCTGAAGAAAAAGTGGCTGGCGTAAGCGGCTCCATTGAAACGTGGAATCAGGAGAATCCATGGGCGCGGAGCATTGGTTACGAAATCAAAAACCGTTACAGTCGCATTGGCAAGTACACGGGACGCATAGCCACCATGAACCTGCTGCTAAAGAAAACCGTCATTGAGGAAGCAGGAGGGTGGGATGAGAACCTGCCAAGCCAGTACGATACGGACTTGGGTTTTCGTGTCAGCGCTAAAGGCTACAAAATCGCTTATGAACCTAGCGCGCTCTGTTACCATTTTAATCGCCCAACCGTGAAAGCGTTCTACCGCCAACAGCAACAGTACGGAAGAAACACGCTAAAACTCTACTTTAAACATGGGCACTTGGCGCGGGGTGACGAAATCACTGATGTGGGCATGAATATTCAGCCTGCACTTTTGTTGGCGGTTTTGGTATTTTTCTTTATGGGGCTTGTTCCCTTTTTGCGTTTGTTGTGGATTGTTTCAGGTGCAATCTTGCTGGCGATGCTGCTCTACTTTGTTATTTCCGCGGCTAAACTTTCCGCCAAGTTTAAAGACAAAACCGCCATGCGCCTTGTCGTGCTCTACTTTGTCCGCGCCGTCGCTTGGTCAGTGGGAGCAACAAAAACCACTGTAAACACCGCATTTGGGAGGGGCAAATGATGCGGCAAGTCTGCTTTATCTCGCCCGAGTTTTGGCCTCTGGCAGGAGGAACAGGCGCATACGTGTATTACTTAGCCAATTCACTTATGAAAAACGGCTACGGCATCCGCGTGGTCACGGGCTCAAACCAGACAGCGGACGTGCAGGTTAACCCACAGTTACAAGTTAATTTCCTGAAAATCCCCCGAATGCCCATCGTCAAATCCTTCATGCTCGCAGAGGCCAGCAACCGCAAACTGACAAAAACCAAAAAATCCGAAGAACCCGACATCACCCACGCGCAGTTGCCCCTGACGCCCAGTTTTGCCGTGCCCCCTAACTATGGAAAAAGCCTTGTTTGCACAGTACACTCTACATGGAAAGGAGAAGCAGAAGCCATCCGCGGCGAACCCTACAGCCGATTGAATGCCAATGAGAAGTTTCTGGTGAGTTTTAACTGGTTTTTGCGGTTCTTTGAGGTGGGCATGATTAAACGCGCTGCTCGCGTCATTGCAGTTAGCGATTTCACACGGCGGGAACTGCGCAATTACTACAACATCCCCGAGAACAGAATCCGCGTAATCCACAACGGCGTCAACACCCAAAAATTCAAACCTGCAACAAATAAACGTAAAATTAAAACCCAACTCGGCTTAAACCCTGATGACCTTGCCATCCTCTCCGTGGGCAGACTCTACGCCCGAAAAGGATTATTTACATTAATTGAGAGCATGCCCGCCGTCATCAAACGCCACCCAAACGCCAAATTCGTCATCTCCGGCAAAGGACAAAGCACAGAAATGGCAAAATTAAACGCGCATGCAGAGCACCTAGGCGTAAAAGACAACATCATCTTTACAGGCTACTATCCCGACAACAAGTTGCCCCTACTCTATCAAGCAGCAGACGTGTTTGCGTTCTCAACGTTTTATGAGCACCACCCCTTCGCAGTGCTGGAGGCACTCTCGTCTGGGTTACCCGTGGTCACTACCAACGTGGGCGGCATTCCCGAAACAATAGTTAACGGCAAAAACGGCTATATGGTGCAACCCTTCAACCAGCACGCTTTCTCCGAGAAAATCCTGTATCTTCTTGACCATCCAGCGTTTGCGGCGGAAATGGGCGCATCGGCAAGAGAAACCATCGTGAAAGGTTATGATTGGGGGATTCTGGTTAAGGACGCCATAAAAGTCTACAATGAAGCCCTAAACTAAACAGTTAACTTATGTTTGCCTCTCCAAACCAGCAGGGTAATTACCGCAATTATGATGGCGGCGATTAGTGCACCTACCCAAACTGCAAAGGAACCCAACTGCTCAGTTCCTGATAGCGTGTTTAAGCTGATTACTATAGTGTGTGAACTGTGATGATAGGTAAAATAGAGTAACCACTCGTCTTGGTTTGAGGTTATGTTTACACTTAATTGGTTTCCATCTAAGTACACTTTGACGTTCTGGACGCTTGAAAGCAAGCTTTTAGCAATTCTGTACTGCACGTACCCTGTTGTGCCTTCTGGACCCGTTACGGTGAAGCTTAATTCAGAATTCGTGCTGTTAAAGTAAAGCTGTGTAATTGTACTGTTTGACTGTATATCCAAGTAACTGTTGTTTTGACTATTGCTTGGCGTCGTGGTGTCCTGTTGGTCGGGAAGCGTGCTTATGGTCCATGTAGGTGTTGGTAAATCTGGGACAGTCGTGGGGGGCTGACTTGGGGCTTGAGAGTTTGAAGTATTCAATATTGGGTCAAAATCAACAGCGCCTAAAACAGAATTGTCTGCTTGGTCATAGATTGAACTGCTGATTGCTTCGGTATTGTTTGTTCCCTACCAATTATACTCCGCATACATACTTGTTGTTCCAAGCAGGTACAGGCTATATTTACTGTAAGAGACAAAGTTATTGCTGGAAAGATGAGGTGAGTAAACTGGCGAGTTATCATTGACTGTTACTGCTGTTTGACTGTTAATGATTGTGTTATATCGGAATGAACCATAAGCACCAAGTACAAGCCCATAAGTGTTGTTGGCGATATAGTTTTTCTCAGAAGTAGCCTCCCCTGTTGCAACAACATTTGTGATTGAGGTTTTGCCCAAGTAAAAGGGTCCACCTATTCCAATGTAATTGTTGGCTATTGTGTTTTCCTTAACTGTGATGCTGACTTCCTCCAGTTGAATGTCGTCAAAGGATGTGCCAGTTACTTTTCCCAGTCCAATTCCTATTCCACAATTAATGATGGAGTTACGCTGAATTGATGCTTCACTTGCAGCCCAAATTCCAACTGCAAACCCAGAAATAACATTGCCAGTTATACTGGCGATGCCCTGTTTAATTATAATGCCATAGCCAACACCGCTATCGCTGAGAATTGTGTTATTGGAAATGATACTGAAACCGCCAATTGCCAGCGCCCCGTTGGAGGCATCTTGGGGCGCAATAATTGAACTGCAGTCAATTTTTATGGCATTAGAACAGGATATTGTGGTTTTGTTAAAAGTTATATACTGCATTATACTACCTGAGCCGCTTTGGTCATCCCACGCAGGGCTGGAAGAAGAAAAAATTAAGTTCCACTGTTAAATTCTATGTCATCCAAACTGCTTCCAATGGCGTGAAGCGTTCCATCCACTTTTATACTGTAACCATTCAGGTGTACAACTGTTCCAGCCTCAATTGTCAGGGTTACGCCGTTTGTCACTGTTACGGTTCCTGTAAGAGAAATGGGACCATCTGTTTTAGTCCAAGTTATGTCTGAAGTGATTGAACCAGATAAATTTGCGGCATTAACATTGCCGATTAAAGGAAAACTCCCAAAATTAATGTAAAAATAATCGTTAAAGATGAGCTGAGAGAGATTTTTCTTCTCATAAACACCCCACAACTAACAGGGGCGTTAGATTACATTTAAGCCTTTTCTAACTTTCCCTTTAACCTATTTCTACGGGTTTTCCTCTGTAAGCAACTGTGACTTTTTGGAACAGCTTTACCACGTCAAGTGAGCAGAACAGGAACTTGGTGAGGTACTCATGCTGGTAAATTATCATCTGGGCTTTTACGGGCAAGTCAATTCGTGGCGGTTCGAAGCGGCGGGCAACGCTTTCAATGGTTAAGCCTTCGGTTTTTATGTCTGTGTCTTGCATGCCTACTTTTTTGGCGACGTATCCAAGGTAGGTTTCTTTCCAGTTGAGTTTCATGATTTTGGTGGCGACAATATCTGTTGCGAACGCGTCGTTGCCTGTGAGGATGAGCCCCATTTGGACGGGGTTGCCTTTGGTTGGTCCGTTGCCCTCGATTGCGGTTCGAGCGTCCATGATGGTTAGTGCGGGTTTAAATGTGGTGTAAAGGCGATAGAAAACCTCAGGCAGATACGGATGCAGGTAGATGCGACGGTTGCTGGGAATGCAACCAAACAAGTTTTTGAGGGCTCCACTGTAGGCTGCGAACTCATGCGTTTTCATCAGAGGCAAGTCCACGACGGCGTCGGCGTCAAGGATTGTTTTGGGCAGATACAACTCTTTAAGTGCCGTTGGGTTTGGGAATTTAACTTTGACCACTTTGTCTTCTGAGAGGTTAATGACTGAGCCACCAGCAGATTTCACGGCATCTTCAACGCCAGTTTTCTTAAATGCTGTCCAGCAGGGATAGTTGAACCCGTTAGATTCCCCAACGATGACTTCACTGTTGCCATCACGGAGAAAACCGATTAAGTCATGCATCAATTCGGGACTGGTTACGACACCTGGAAGGTATTCGGGGTGGCTTAGGTTGGGTTTAATGTAGATTTTCTTTTTGCCCCACAAGCCCGCGTTTGATACTGCCTCTTTCAAAATGCCGCTTATGTCCTCGCCTGCACGGTATATCTTGACGGTGTGGTTAGGTGCCATTTTGGATTTTCACTCCGTTAAGGCATCCGGGGTCACCATTTAAGGTGTCTCCGTCATGATAAGCAGCGCTGCGGGCGCGGCATCCTCCGCAAATGTACTTGTATTGGCATTTGCCACATGAGCCTTTAAGGTTAGCTCGGTTTCGGAAAGCATTAAACAATGGCGCATTGAGCCAGACGTCCCGGAACTTCTCTGCTTTGAGATTGCCAACGCTGACGGGCAGAAACACGCATGGATGCACGTCACCTTGCGGGGAAATGCTGCAGTACAATCTACCAGCACCGCATCCGCCAATGAATTCACCTAATGGAACAGCTTTTTTGGTGACCTTGACAGTTTGTATGTGCGCCAAAGCCAACGTGACTTCACCTGTACCCTCTGGACCCTGACACTGCAACGCGACACGTGCCAGTTGTGGTGCCGTGGCAAGAATTGTGGTTTTGCAACCTGCTGACATACGATTCATCAGATAGCGCATTACATCTTCACGTTCTTTGGCGGAGAGGTCTTGGTCTTGGTGTTCTTTGCCACGTCCTGTTGGGATGAAGTTGAAGTACGTGAAGCGCTCCACATGCATTTGCTCAGCCAAGTCAATAATCGCTGGCAACTCGGCCATGTTATTCTTGCCCACTGTGGTAGCGATGCAGGTGCAGATGTCGGCTTCAACGCAGTTTTTGAGCCCTACAATTGCCTTCTCAAAAGCGCCGGGGACTCCGCGGAAGTCATCGTGGGTTTTGGCTGTTGCTCCGTCTATGCTTATGTCTATGTAGTTTACTTTGGCGTCTTTGATTTTCTGCACATTCTCTTTTGTGAGCAGGGTGCCGTTTGATGCAAGCGAAACGTAGAGCCCCCTGTCAGCTGCGTGCCGTGCAACCTCAAAGAAGTCTTTGCGCGTTAAGGGTTCACCGCCGCTAAACGCTAACGCTGTCACGTGCGCATCAGCAAGCTGATCCACAACCGCTAATGCCTGCTCCGTTGTCAACTCATTCTCTTCTACGGCGCCGCTGTTACTGGAGCAGTGCTTGCATCGCAAATTGCATTTGTGAGTGAAATCCCAAACAACAAGGAAAGGCGCAACCAGCGACATGGGCTTTTTTATGCCAAAATACGTGAAAGACTCAACCAGGTTCAGAACGGCGTTGCGTGCGTAGCGGTCGGTTAGTAGTTGAGCAACTTTTTGTCGCTTAAAACCCAAAGCACGCCTTAGAAACTCTACCCAGAAACATATAACTTGCGAGTAAAACTGTTTGCAACTGTCGCAGTGCTTGTCGGTTTTGCCTGCGTAATCGTCCAGTGCTGCTTCAAGAATGGTTCTGCCACAGGTGGGGCACACTTTGAGGGAGAGCTGGAGCATTTTTTTGGTCATAGGCAACGTTATCACTGCATTCCAAAAGGTATCGTGACTCAGTATACTCATGCAGATGCGCTCCCTGAAACAGCTTCAGAAAAAATAATGGCGGCAGGGCGATGTTAAATATTTCTGTTAAACCGCGTTAAATCCGCAGTCCAAAAAACCAGCTGGTAACAAGAATAATTGGCAATGCCACCAGCAAAATAAACAATAGGACAGATGCGTCACGGATTTTAAGTGCCCGATAAATGTGCGTTTCATTGAGCGGTTCAGAGGCGTCGCCGATGATGTAGATGCCTGGTTTTTCCAGTTCAACATTGAGGGCGCCTGCGATTGCTGCCATGGGCCAGCCGTGGTTGGTGCTAGGAACCTTTTTGGCGTCTCGGAACATGATTTTCCAAGTATTTTTTGCGCTACCACCCGCGAACGGCGCGGCAAGCATGATAAAGAACGCGGTTAGCCGCGACAAGGGGTAGTTTACGACTGTGTCTAGTTTTGCGGAGAACCAGCCAAGATTGATGCGTTCTTTGTCTTTGAACCCGACTGTGCCGTCGAGGATGTTGATGACTTTGAAAACCATCGCGCCTGTCACACCAAAGAAACTGTAGTAGAAAAGCGGCGACAGTTTGAAGTCGGTGAGGTTTTCCGCCATGGACTCAATTATGCCTGAGGCAATCTGCGGATTGGTTAAGCCCTCGGTTTTTCGCCGTGAAAACATGCCCACGCATTCCCTGCCCGTGGCTAAATCCCCCTTTTTCATCGCTTCTGCGGCTTGGGTAGCAATTTGGGTCTCCAGCTTAATACACATGGTCAGTTTTAAGAGGAAGGCACCCAGCAAAATGTAAACCAGAAAACTCAGCGCCAAACAGAAATACAAAACCAAAAACACTGGAATGGCAACAACTGCAATCGCAATTAACCCCAGCAATACTCCGTTGAATTGTTCGATTTTGGGGTTTTTGTTTTTGAATGCGGGCATGATTTTGAAGACAAACTTGTTTACCCAAACGGTCGGGTGCAGTGGAATGCGCCATTTCCACATGGGCTCGCCAAACGCTAAGTCAATAATCAGCGCCAGAACCATAACCATTAGCATTGCCGTTGAGATTTGGGTAAACAGGGAGAGTTCCATAGCAACCATTTCACGTTAAAGGTCAATATTTGGTTTTCCCGAAAAATGGGAACAAAAAAGAACTCAAGAAATCCGTATAATCATGCCGTCCTCTGAAACTGAGTAAAATGTGTCTTTGCCTGTTTGTATCATTTGAGAGGTGTCAAAATTTTTGTTATCAATTATCTTTTGGTTTTGGACCTCGCCATTTTGGTCAATTTGAACAATAATTGTCTGGTTAGCCTCTTGACTGGGCTGTGCAAAGAAAACGAAACCAGCATTAGCCTTAAAAATAGAATCTATTAAAACACCATTTCCCAAGTTACTGTAAGTTTTATTCCAGATCATTTTACCGTTGAAGTCTGTTTTGCAAGCCCAAGCTATAGACGGGGAATCCTGAGCGGTTGCACCTGCAAGAATATATCCATCAGAGCAGGAAACAACAGTGTTAATGTCTGTTCGAGAAGCTTTTGGGATGCTACAGTCTTTTTTCCAAACAAAATTGCCTTCGCTGTCTAATTTTTCAACACAACAAAATCGGGTATACCAAGGAGGATCAAGACTATCTCCACCAAAAACCACGTATTCATCGTTGGAAGTTTGAATTATCGAAGTTAGGTAATCACAATCATTTGTTTTATTCCACTGCAATTGTCCTTGACTATCAGTTTTGACAAGTAACACATGGCTTAAATGATAGTAATAACCGCTACCAGCTAACAGATATCCACCATCTTTTGTTTGCAGTAAACAAGTAAGGGATGCACTTTCTATGTAGTATTTTTCCTTTTGGTCAAAATTATATTCTTGTTTCCAGAGCATACTTCCTTGAGAGTCAAGTTTGATTAGGAAAAAACGAGTCCTGTTATATCCCGCTATTGTGTATCCGCCATCATTATTTTGAAGGGCACACTGTACCCACAAGAATGAGTATGTTTGGCTCCACTCAACATTACCTGAAGCGTCAGTTTTTATTGTAAATCCCCGATTTTGCGTACCGATAATTAGAAAGCCCCCGTCAGAAGTTTGGATAATGTTGCTACAACCTGAGGCGGGCAATTGTTTTTCCAATGTTACATCAAAAGGTTGGTTATCTGAATATTTTGGTTCAGGGATAACGCAAAAAAGAAGGAAAGCACTATTATTGCGGTTAACAAAATAGCTGCCAAATGCTTCTTTGAAAATCTTTTCGGAGTTTTAGCACTTGGCAATTCATCCATAAGGGTGAAAAGGAGTTTTTTATTCTTAAGGTTTGTCAATAAAACCCTTGGAAGAGTCTGCTGAGAGCAGAGGTTAAGGTTTCTGGGTTATTTTTTGAGACAGTAATTGCTCGGCAAGTTGCAACTCTTTTACGGTGTTGATGTTGACTGCGATTTCTGGCATGTCCAGCACCAGAATGTCTTGGTCGAGCCATTCGTCGCCGTAGCGTTTTCGTCCATCTATCACATTTATGCCTGTAGGCACGACCTGTTTGCCTTCGCAGTCAAAAGCGTAATCCTCACGCATCCCCAACTGCTTCTTAACATCCAACGAAACAGCCACCGTCAATGCAGGTTTGCCACAGACTTCATAGCGCTCAACAATTTTATCAAACACTTCACCCGTTAACAAAGGCAAGTCAGCTGCAACCGCCAAAAAAACGCCCAATCCCAGAGCATTCGCCGCATATCCCATGTCTGAAACGTAATCTTTGCCAGGGGTTTGAACGATTTTGACTGGATAGTTTTGGAGGTATTGCGCAGTTTTGGGGGTTGTTTGGCTTACGGCAACCACTATGGCTTCGATTTTTTTGGAGGCTTGCAGGGCTTCAAGCACATATTGGATTACGGGTTTGCCGCAGACATCGATTAGGGGTTTTTCCTGTTTAATTTCCATGCGGGTGCCTTTGCCGCCTGCCATAACCAGTGCTGTTACGCCCATAATATCACCGCCAGCAAAACCACTATACAAACCATTCTTGTTAGTTCATTGGTTGCGCCAAACACGTCGCCAGTTACACCGCGGAAATGCTTGTGCGCAATTGCAGTCATAACCAGGCTTGTTATGATTCCTGCGAGCACAACTAAAACACCTGTCCACCAAAGCAAAGGAACAGCAATAGCAAAAGAAATCACCAGCGCCGCAATCAAACGCCAACTGCCGCCATTACCATGCATAAACGAAAGAAAAGACGAGTTCATACCCTCGTGCACACTTTTTCCAGCCCAAGCCATAACCACCATAGCCAGTTTTGCAGAAACCTCAACAACCACAACCGCACCCACAATAAAGCCTAGCCGCAGTTGCCCAAAGGCTAAGGCAGAAACAAGAAAAGTCATAATTCCTAAGCATAAGCCGCCTGCGCCTGTGAATTTGTCGTGCATAACCTCGATTTTACGTTCAGGTGTACCGTGAACCATAACGCCGTCACCAAAATCCAGCAAGCCATCTGCATGATGCAAACCCGTAAGCAAAAGCAACAATCCGAGTACGAGAACACCCACCACAATAGCTGGCAAGACGTGAAGTGCAACCCAGCCAAATGCGCCTGCAATTATCCCAAGTAGGGCGCCGATTAGGGGGAATGCCCACATGTTTTTGGCGCAGTCCTCAAGGAAGTTTTCGTCCATGGATACTGGGAAAACGGTTAGGAACGCTAGGAGGTTTTTGAGTTGTCGAACTACCAAGCCATGTCACTTTATGCTCATTAATTGAGCATAGTTACGCTCTATCTCCTTAAGAAGTATATCCTTTGTGACTGCCCCGCCAGTTTTTGCCATAGCCGCAATCGAAGAACCACCAGCACCCACACCTTCCTTTACCAAGCCAGTCTCGTAAATACGCAAGCCCGGATACTGGGAAGGACCAAAATCAAGATCAGCCGCTATTACGGGAACATCGCTGAATTGTTTGATGATTCCGCAAATATCAGAGGTTTTATCCTGAGCCACCCAACGGGTCGTTCCAACCGCGACATTACAGAGGGCTTCGGGAGCTAATGCATTGATTACTGCTAATACAGCGGTCATTTGGGTTCCGCCCGCCATCAAAACTGGTCCTTGACGGGCACCGCCGATGACTAAGCCGGCCATGGCTGCCATCATGGGGTCACCAACGGCTGAAACTGCTTTGATGGGGTTGTTTTGAAGGCTGCCGAATTTTTCTCCTGCCGCTTTTAAGCCTGCCGCGACGACTTCAGCTTTGAGGTTGTGGGGATTTTCGGGGAGTGTACTGCTTACTTTGCCCTGTGCCTGCACGCCCAACGCGGTTAAAACGCCCAATGCAGTGGTTGTGCCGCCGGGTATGCTTTCGCCTATGATGAGGTAGTCTGCGGTTTTGGCGAGGTGTTCACCGATTATTTTTGCGCGTTCTATGACTTCTTCAACGTTGTCAACTGAGTCGCCGCTTCTGATGTCGCGTCCTGGACTGCCATTAACGTCGATAAAGGGAACTTGAGGTTTTACTTTGACACCACCATTAACAACCACAACAGGAATGTCCGCTATGTGCAATGCAGAGGTTGTTACGAGCGCGGGAGTTGGGATGCCATCGGGTGTGATTGGGACGCCTTGGATAGATTTGCATTTTCCCAACAGTAGTAGTTCAGCGTCTGCTGGAGGGGTGAAGTCTGTGAAGTCTGGGTTGGCGCCTGCCGCGGAGAGTCCGGGGATTTTGCCGGTTTCCGTGGTGGCTATTGTGCAGATGAAAAGAGGTTTTTTTCCGTTTATTTCGTCTAGGAATGCTTCTGCTTTGGGTTTGTTTTGTGCAATAATTATGTCTAGGTTACTTTTCATTTGTGGATTGGCCGTCCTTGGGCAATACTTTGAACCCTTTTATGTCCAAATACCCAAATCCGCCGGTAAGTTTGAATTTTTCGGTTCCCAAAATTTCAATGCTTTCTTTAAAGTTGGGACCATCATACACAAACGTGTGGTACTCACCGCCTTCTCCACAGGGGTCAACGTTGCCCAGTTTTAGGATGTCATCGTAGAATTTTTTGTCCAAAGTTTTCCCAAGCCATTCAACACCCAAAACGCTCAGGTTCGTGCGGATAACCATGGCTTTGAATCCTGCATTTATGTAGTCTAGGTAAATCTTTTTTGTGTCACCCAGCCACAGCGGCTTGATGGGTTTTAGGTCGAGTTCTTTGCAGACGCGTTCCAGCCAGCCTTCTTCGTGTCCAGCTACCTCGTATATGTCGCCTGTGACTAAGCCTTCTACGCCTTCGGTTTTGAGTTTTGTGAGGATTGCTTTGAAGTCTTTTTCGTAGGTTTCAGGTGAGGTTTTTACTTTTATGAGTGGGATTCCGATGGCGTTGGATTGGGCTTCAAGCATGTCTGCATTTATGAGGTGAAAGTTTGACTTTTCCTCGGTCATCATCATTGTTAAGATGTTAACTACTTCGTAACCTTGTTTTTGTGCTAAATATGCGGCAAAGCAACCGTCTTTTCCTCCGCTCCATGAAGCTACAACTTTCATTTGTTTTTCCTCCAGATTATTTCTGCAAACGCTTTTTCAGAAAAGAGGCATAAAATTGGCTGAACATCAAAAACGTGCGGTTCCCCTTTGATGGTTAGCAGGTTTTTCTGTAATGTTCTGCAAATCTTTTCACTCTTCCGATGGATGGTTTATCCAGTGTAATTCTAATAAGCCTTACGGTAAACACACGGCAAACCTTAAAACACACATCAGCACTAAAACGTGCGGTAAAAACCATGAAAAAGCCACTACCACCACTACTCATCTACCTTGAAAACAAAGGAATCACACTCCAAAGCCTAATCGACAGCGCACTAGAAATGTACGTGCCCCACCCCGGCGTAGAAACCGAACAAAAAGCAACCGAAATGCTAACTGAAGAATTCATTGACATCTGCGAAGACGTAAACATATCCACCCTCATCGTCGCAGCATTTCAAGCACAACAAGAAGCCGAAAACGAACGCATCCCAGGCCTTACCAAAGAACACTTCATGGGCAGACCAGGATTAGTGGCTGACGAACTCATCGGCATCGCAATCGCCAACTACATTGCAGGCGCAAAAGGAACCTTTGAGTTCGTCCGTTTTGACCAAGCTAAACCAGGAATCCTAAAAGAGTTGCCGCCATTAACTAATGATGCAATCGGTGCATTAGTTGCTGGTGCATCTTCAAACATTTACACAAGAGCAACAAGAAACCTCAAAAAATAACCCGTTTTTGACTGCAAAATTTGTCATTATGGACCTCCCCTCTATGGTTTCTGCAATGAATTTCTAATAGGAACCAAATAGACTATTTGACCTCTTCCTATCATTTCTGCATACCTTGACTAATAGGCTCCAAATAGGCATGTTGACCAATCAGAAGCCTGTCATCTATCCAGGACACCTTTCTCTAAAAGTAGGTGGGTGTTATGTTTAGATGCTGATTTGGAACATCAATCGCTCCACAAGTTCTTTGTAACGGTTTCTAATCGTGACCTCAGTTACCTGTGCTATTTCTGCAATTTCCCGTTGAGTCTTCCGCTCACCCGTCAGCACTGATGCAACGTAGCTTGCCGCGGCTGCGATTCCTGTTGGTCCGCGTCCAGAGGTGAGTTTGATTTCTTTGGCGGAAACTAGGATTTTGTGGGCGATTTCTTCGACTTTTCCTTGCATGGTGAGTTGGTTTGAGAATTTGGTGATGTACTGGCTTGGGCGCAACGGTGGAATGGTGAAGTTTAATTCTTTTATTAGGAAACGGTAGCTTCTGCCGATTTCTTTTTTGCTAACAGTTGATGCCTGAGAAATCTCATCCAATGTTCTTGGTAAACCGCATTGTCTGCATGCCAAATATATGGCTGCTGATGTGACGCCTTGGATGGATCTGCCTCGGATTAGTCGTTCTTTGACTGCTTTGCGGTAAATTACAGAGGCTGTTTCAAGAATATTTTTTGGCAAGTTAATATTGTTGGAAATCTTTGAAATTTCGGAGAGGGCAAAGGCCAAGTTTCGCTCAGTTGCATCCGAAACCCTGATACGCCGCTGCCACTTCCGCAAACGGTACACCTGAGCTTTTTGCCCAGGCGAGAGGCTTTTGCCGTAAACGTCTCGGTCATGCCAATCAATAGTTGTGGATAACCCCTTATCATGAATTGTGTAGGTTAACGGTGCGCCAACGCGGGTTCGTTTTGAGCGTTGCTCATCATCAAAAGCTCGCCATTCAGGTCCACGATCAGCAATTTTCTGCTGAACAACCATGCCGCAGTCCATGCATACAACTTCAGCGGCTTCAGAATCATGCATAAGTCTGGTGCTTCCACATTCTGGACAGACCCGTGTTTTTGGGGTTTCTGCTGGGGGTGTGGCTGGATCTTTGTTGGCTTCATTTAATTTGCTGTTTTTCATCATTCTCTTTTGCCTCTTTTGCCTTTCGAGAGAAGCAAGTACAATTGTTTGTTAGCCAGCTTAGCGGGATCACTAATGGTTGGTTTAACAACTGCATAAGGCGAAGAGACTGAGCCAATTATGTCAAAAATTTTTCCGACAACTTTGAGGTTATCATTGACAACTTCTAAGCCAATTTTCGGGGCAGTGTCTGCTTTAACAATGAGATTGTTTGATGGAGTGATCTTTTGCACTCTACCTAATCTTTGCAAACCCATGCCCCTCTCGAAAAACAGTTAGGTCAACGTAAAACTCTATTTAAAGTTTTCTAGAAGTCTCATTTTTGTAGCAGTAAATATTTGTCTTTATAGTGGAAAGCTTATTAATGAGAAGTGTCGATTAGACTGTGCCTTAAAGGGTGAGGCTATAAAAAATGTCAAAACCATTCTATGTAAAATATGAAATGCCCAAAGAAATCGTGGATGCAGCCTATGAAGCCCTAACAATTGCTTCAAAATCAGGCACAGTTAGGAAAGGTACCAACGAGGCAACAAAAGCTGTTGAACGTACACAAGCAAAACTTGTAGTAATTGCAGAAGATGTTGACCCCCCAGAAGTAATAGCGCACCTACCACTTCTCTGTGAAGAACGAAAAATTCCATACGTATTTGTACCAAACAAAGACCAACTTGGCAAAGCAATCGGCATCGATGTTCCATGCGCTTCAGCATGCATACTTAGGGAAGGAGAAGCTTCAGGCTTAATCAAAGAAATCATTACGCGGATAGACCAGGTTAAACGAGGTACTCAGTAATGAGTGCTAAGGATGCAAAGGCGGTAAGTCAAGACGCACTTATCCCTTCTGAAGTAATTCAAGTTATTGGACGCACTGGCGTCACTGGTGAAATTACTCAGGTCAGAGTTCGCATCATGGAAGGCAAAGACAAAGGCAGAATCATCACGCGCAACGTAAAAGGGCCAGTTCGGGTTCAAGACATATTGATGCTACGCGAAACAGAACGAGAAGCAAAGAAAATCACGAGATAAAACAGCCAAGGAGAAAAATGGTCATGCCAAAAGCAAGAAAATGTTCATTTTGCGGTAACGATTTCCAACCGGGCACCGGCATGATGTACGTTAAAAACGACGGGTCTATTTTGTGGTTCTGCACAAGTAAATGCAAGAAAAGCAGTTTACAGTTCCGCAGAGACGCAAGAAAACTAAAATGGACTCAGTACTTCGGTAAAGAAGAAAAGGGCAAAGCCTAACTAAATCATGCATTTCTAACCCATTTTTTCATTTTTTTGATTTGCTTAGTGTACTGTTTTTATTCTAAATTCGACTGAAACTTTATTTGCAAAACTGCCAAACAAGGTGTTTGGTGTAAGTGTGCCAGTTTTCTTTACCAAGAAAGAATACTTCCAAGCGATAAAGGAAGGGAAAAAAACTATCGATGTCCGTAGAGGCAGACCTTTGCAAGGCGGCACAGCCGTTTTCCTATCGGGTCCCCATAAACTGCGGATGAAGATTGTTGGGCTGGAAACTGGCAAACTTGCTGACCTTATCAGGGAGGATAATTTTAGGTTGATTGTTCCTTGGGCGGGTTCTTTGAGGGATGTGTTGTCAGTTTTGAATTTGCTTTATTTTGGTGTTGATGGTGATTTTACGGCTTATCATGTTGCTTTTTTTGCGGATTCTGGAAAATCGGAAATGTCTGGTGATATTTGATAATTTTTAGGTAAAAATTTACGTAAAACGTAATTTAAGTAAAAAAAACGCAAAAGACTTAAATACTTCTGTGGTGTGTACCTTTTTCCGGAAGGACTTAAAAATGACCGGATTCAGCGGATGTTATACTGCATTAATGACACCCCTAACCAATAATAACCAAGTAGACTACGAAGGACTGCGCCGCCTAGTAGAATTTCAAGTAAAAGAAGGCGTAAGTGGCATACTTGCAGTTGGAACAACTGGCGAGAGCCCAACTCTTGACTGGAATGAACACAGCAAAGTTATCGAAAAAGTAAATGAGTACAGTGGTAGCAAAGCCATAACCATTGCGGGAACAGGAAGCAACTCAACACAGGAAGCCATCGAAGGCACCGCACACGCCTACGAACACGGCATAACCAGTGTCCTGCTGGTTGACCCCTACTATAATGGACCAAGCTCAATGGAAATACGCAGAGAATACATTGAACCAATAGCCCGCCAATTCCCTGAAGTCCAAGTTATACCATACATCATCCCTGGAAGACCAGGAACTCAACTATTACCCCAAGACCTCGCCATTTTGCACAGTCAATATCCAAATGTACGCTGTGTAAAGGAGGCAACAGGAGACTTCAAGAACATGGAATTAATCAGGAAGTTTTGTGGCGAAAACTTTGATATCCTCTCAGGTGATGATGAAAAAACACTAACTATGATGGTTTCACCCGACATTGCAGCAAGCGGCACAGTTTCAGTTACATCAAACATTGCCCCCCGTGCAGTTTCTAACATGACCCGTTATGCTCTTGACGGTAACACCCAAGCCGCCAACAGCTTGGCATCAGCACTTCAGCCACTATTTGACATTGTAACCGTTAAGACCCAAGAGCAAACTCCTTATGGTCCAGTTACATGCAAAGCCCGCAACCCCTTACCTTACAAAACTTTAATGAACATTTTAGGTATGCCCTCTGGACCCTGCAGGCAACCCTTAGGCAAGATGGCTCGCAGCGGAATAGATGCTGTTGTAGCGGCTACAAGAAAGGTCTGGGAAACTAACCCTGCAATTCTTCAACCTGTAGCTGACTTCTTTGATGTTAACCTAAAGGATAGGCTATATAACCCTGTTTATCTTGAAGGCTTATACTATGCTTAAGTTGTGTGTTGCTGGCGTTGCTGGTCGAATGGGCCAGGCAATAATAGAGGAAGCCACTGCAAAGGGACACGTGATAGCTGGCGCTGTAGAATCTTCCTGTGCCTCCTGTGTAGGAAAAACTTTGCGGGAAGCCCGAATCTGCAACTCGGACACCGTAATCCAAAGCTCAGACGATATTGCTCAAGCCGTTGAGCCCGCAGATGTTTACATAAGTTTCACCCTGCCAAATGCCGAATTAGTTAATGTTCCAATTGTCGCAGGCTTAGATAAACGAATAATCTTGGGCACTACAGGTTTTAGCTCTGCAGAAAACCAGCAGATAATTACTACTCTCTCTAAGGTTCCCTCAGTTTTCTCACCAAACTTTAGTGTAGGCGTCAATATCCTCTTCAAACTCGCCGAGCAACTGGGTGCTTTTCCAGCAGGCTACGATTTTAGTCTAAGCGAGATTCATCACGCAGGCAAAAAAGACGCGCCAAGCGGAACCTCCAAGCACATAGAAGAAATCCTTACCAAGGCACGCGGTTACAAAAAGACTGTTTACGGCAGAGAAGGCACCAGCCCACGTCACCCTGACGAGCTTGAATCCGTCGCGTTACGCGCAGGGGGCGTCCCCGGAGTTCATGATGTTATCGTTGCTGGACCATACGAGATGCTAAAGATTGAGCATACAGCGTTTTCAAGAAGCGTGTTTGCTCAGGGTGCGGTGGTTGCGGCAGAATGGATTAGCAGGCAAACTCAGCCTAAAGTGTACAGTATGGCTGATGTTTTAGGTCTTTGCTAGGTAAAAGCTATGAGTGCTGGTGTGTTAAAGTTTTTATCGAAGTATAGTAACTAAACTTGAGGCACGGAATGATAAGCAATGAGTAATAAGCGAAAAGTAGCCATTTTAGCCGCGACAGGAGCAGTAGGACAACGATTCATACAGCTACTGCAAGGGCACCCCTGGTTTGAAGTTAGCGTGCTAGCCGCATCAGACCGCTCCGCAGGCAAAACGTACGGCGACGCTGTCAATTGGCTAATGGAAACAGAACTGCCAAAAAACATCGCAGAAATGACAGTGGTAAACTCAGATGTTGCCTCAGTTGAAGAGGCAGGCGATGTGGACTTGGTTTTCTCCGCTTTACCAGGAGACTTGGCAGGTCCAGTTGAAGCACAATTTGGCGCGCTCTATCCAGTGTTTAGCAAGGCAAGCGCACACCGAATGGATAAAGATGTGCCCTTAATGATTCCCGAAGTTAACCCTGACCACGCTGAATTGGTTAAGCATCAGCAGAAGCTCCGCGGCTGGAAGGGTTTCATCGCAACTGACCCCAACTGCAGCACCATTCAAATGGCGATTTCACTAAAGCCTTTGATGCAGTTTGGTTTACAGCAGGTTATGGTTACCACAATGCAGGCGCTTAGCGGTGCAGGATACCCTGGTGTGGCGTCTTTGGATATTCTTGATAATGTGGTTCCGTTCATTTCAGGTGAAGAAGCAAAGATGGAATCTGAATCCCTTAAAATCCTTGGAAACTGTAACGGCAAATTTGTGGAAAACGCAGATTTCAAGATTAGCGCAAGCTGCAACCGTGTCAACGTGAAGGATGGACACTTAGAATCTATATTCATCAAGACACAACAGGAGCCCTCAATGGAGGAACTTGAAGAAGCATTCGCCAAGTTCCAAGGTGAACCACAAAAACTCAAACTACCCAGCGCACCATTACAACCAATCATAGTTAAGCATGAAAAGAATCGTCCTCAACCCCGCTATGACCGCGATGCAGGCTGCGGCATGAGTGTTGTGGTCGGCAGAATCCGCAAGGACCCAATCATGACATTCAAGTATATGTGCCTTGGTCACAACACTATCAGAGGCGCTGCAGGCGGCGGCATATTGAGTGCGGAGTTGTATGTTGCTAAAGGCTTAGCATAACCTGTGCTTACGATTACATCTGGTGTTAATTATGGTTAAAGGAAAACTACGTGAACCCCTCGAAAACCGCAAGGGTACCTTGTATTTTGACGGCAACTCAACTAAAGAGTTGGCTGAAAAATACGATACCCCACTTTACTTGATTAGCGAGAAGCGTATACGCGAAAACTACAATCACCTCTACGAGGCATTAGTCAACGCCTACAAGCACGTGCGCATTTACTACGCATGCAAAGCAAACACAAACCTAGAAGTGTTAAAAATCTTGGAATCCTGCGGCGCCTACATTGACACTGTAAGTCCAGGTGAAGTTTTTATGGCGTTAACCAGCGGATTTACTCCCGAGCGCATCCTCTTTACTGGAACCAGCGTCCGCAATGATGAACTCAGGTTTCTGGCAGACGCAAAAGTAACTGTGAACGTGGATTCCCAATCGGAACTTGAGCGGCTGCTAAAGATCGCTGTTCCACCAATTGTTTCAGTTAGAGTAAACCCTGAGGTTGGCGCTGGACACCACGACCACTGCATCACTGCAGGTCCCGAATCCAAGTTTGGCTTATGGGAAGATGACGTGGTTAAGGCTTATGCTACTGCTAAGAAGGCACGTGTGGAACGATTCGGTATTCACATGCACATCGGCTCAGGCGTCTTAGACGTTGAACCCTACGTTTTAGCCGTTGAAAAACTGCTCAGCATCGCCAAGCGGGTGCACGAGGAGGTCGGCGTAGATTTTGAATTCATTGATATCGGCGGCGGAATCGGGGTTCCTTACAACCCAGACGAGAAGGAAGCGGATTTGGCGCAGTTTGCCTCAAAAGTAGTTGCCCTTTTCAAGAGCAAGATTAAGGAGTACAACCTTGGCAAGCCATTCCTCTGTGTAGAACCAGGCAGATTCCTTGTCTGCGACTCAAGCATCCTGCTGACAACGGTTAACACTGTTAAGTCGACGCCTTCAAAGAAGTTTGTCGGCGTAGACGCAGGCTTTAACACGTTACTACGCCCCGCAATGTACGGTTCATATCATCACGTTTTGGTAGCTAACAAGCTGGGGCAAAAGGAAAAGGAAACCTACGACGTAGTGGGTCCAATCTGCGAATCAGGCGACGCCTTAGCCAAGAACCGCGCTCTCCCCGAAATTGAAGAAGGCGATTTGCTGGCGGTGCTTAATGCTGGCGCGTACGGGTTTAGCATGAGCAGTCAATACAACAGTCGCCCAAGAGCTGCAGAAGTAATGATTCGAGCTGGCAAGCCCTTTGTTGTTCGCAATCGTGAGCAACTCAGCGATTTAACAGCATCACAACGCAACTTGGAGTAAATTACTATGAAGTTCTGGAAAATGCATGGACTGGGTAACGATTACGTAGTAATTGACAACTGCAACCAAACCATTCCTGAAGCAAAGCTGGCTGGTTTAGCAAAGAAGCTCTGTGACAGACGCTTTAGTGTCGGCGCTGATGGACTTTTGCTGGTTTTTCCATCTCAAACTGCAGATGTTAAGATGCGCATTTTCAACGCTGACGGTAGCGAGGCAGAAATGTGCGGCAACGGCATCCGCTGTTTCGCTAGATACTGCTTTGAAAACGGCATCGTTGACAAGAGCGAGTTTTCTGTGGAGACGCTGGCGGGAATTAAGCAGGTTTGGTTAACGCTGGATGCTGGTGAGGTGCAGCTTGTCCGCGTGGATATGGGTATGCCTAACTGGAATCGTAAGAGTTTGCCGATGCTTGGTGAGGGAACTTGTGTTAATGAGGATTTGCAAGTTGACAACACAAACTACAAAGTAACCTGCTTATCCATGGGTAATCCTCACTGTGTAACATTTGTAGATAACGTTTCAGAGTTTCCAGTCGAACAGGTTGGACCCTTAATTGAGAATCACAAGGTTTTTCCCAACCGTGCCAACGCAGGCTTTGCGCAGGTTATATCCAAAAGCGAGATGAAGGTGCGTGTTTGGGAGCGGGGCTGCGGAGAAACATTGGCGTGTGGCACTGGAACTTGCGCTGCTGTAGCTGCTGCTAACAGGCTTGGCTTGGTGAATACAAAGGTGACTGTGCATGTTCTTGGTGGCGATTTGCAGGTGGAGGTTGCTTCTGAGGGCTTATTTTTAAGTGGTGCTGCCCAGAAAGTTTACGAAGGAACACTATTTGGAGAACCATAAACATGACCTTTGAGTATGCTGACAGAATAAAGCGGCTTCCGCCGTACCTATTTGCAGAAATAGAGAAAATCATTAACCAAAAGAAAGCTGCAGGCGTGGATTTGATTTCGCTTAGTATCGGTGACCCTGACCTTCCACCACCACAGTTTATCGTTGATGCCCTCAAGGAAGAAGTGGCTAATCTGAAAAATCACAATTACAGCTTCAGCCAAGGCGAGCCTGACTTCCGCGAGGCCATTTCAGAATGGTATAAGAGACGTTTTGGCGTGGATTTAGCTCATGACCAAGTTGTTGCACTCTTGGGTTCTAAGGAGGGCATCGCAAACATTGCTCGCGCATTTGTGAACCCTGGCGATAAGGTGTTGGTGCCTGACCCGTCCTATCCAGTGTATGCTAACGGCAGCACAATTTTGTGTGATGGTGTTGCGTTTCCTATGCCTATGCTTGAAGCGGACGGGTTTAAGCCTGACTTCTCCAAAATAGACGCACAGGGTGCCAAGATGATGTTTCTTAACTATCCCAACAACCCCACAGCCGCCACCGTAGACAAAGCATTCCTCAAGGAAGCTGTGGACTTCGCAAAAGACAACAACATAATCCTCTGCTACGACAACGCTTACTCTGAAATCAGCTACGACGGCTACAAAGCCCCTAGCATTATGGAAATTGACGGCGCAATGGATGTTGCAGTGGAGTTCAACTCGCTGTCAAAAACCTTTAACATGACAGGTGACCGCATCGCGTTTGCCGTGGGCAACAAAACGCTGGTTTCTGGTTTGGCTAAAGTGAAGTCACAGGTTGATTCTGGCCCGCCAGTTTACACGCAGAAAGTTGCAGTCAAAGCACTCGCAAGCTACGTAGGCAGTGAGCAGCCAGAGTTTCTGCGCAAAAACAACCAAATCATGCAAGAACGCCGAGACCTACTCGTAAAAACCCTCTGCGACATCGGTTACCCATGCGAAAAACCCAAAGCCACCTTCTATGTTTGGGTAAACTGCAAAGGCGACTCCATGAAATTCGCCGCAAAACTGCTCGACGTGGGCGTGGCAGTGACTCCAGGCGTCGGATTTGGCAAGTACGGTGAAGGTTATGCGCGTATGACTTTTACGCAGCCTAAAGAACGCATAGTGGAAGCTTGCAATAGAATCGCAAGTGCCTTCTAACTCTTATTTTTTGTTTTCCATTCTTCTTGGAGTTTCTCGGCTAAGTTGCCGTCTTCTAAAATGAACGCTCCGCGGTATCCGCAGTTTCTGCAGTCCCATGTTGACCAGAATTGGGGCATGCCTTGAGCCCAGAAGATGTCAGTTGAGCCGCATTTTGGGCAGAACTTTGATGGAGCGGTTTTCTTTTTTTCTTTTTTGTCTGTCAAGTTATTTTCCCGCTTTCTGCTTAGTGGTTATGGTATAAAATATTTTTTTATTGTCAAGGAGGCTATTAGTGACCTACCCCTCTATGGTTTCTGCAATGAGTTTCTATTTGGAGCCTAATAGGAATGTTGCGTGTTTAGTTGCTGAAATAACTGAAGAGCAGATTAGTGGCTTCTTTGTGCCCAGAAACTCTTAGAGTAATCATCCAGCACGTTTTCGTAGATGTGTTTGGTTTGTTGGGCAATTTTTTCCCAATCATACTTGTCCAAGATTTTTTGGTAAGCGTTTTTTCGCAGTTTGTTGCTGTAGGCTGGGTCGAGCAGGATTTTGGTTATGCCCCATGCTAAGGATTCAGGGTTATTTGGGTAAACTTTTATGCCTGTAACGTCGTGGTCAACGATTTCGGATAAGCCGCCCGTGTCAGACACGACGATGGTGCTTTTAGCTGCCATAGCTTCCAATGCGACAATGCCAAAGGGTTCAAACAGTGAAGGCACCACAGAAACATCCGCAGTTTTTTGTAGTCTCTGAAGTGTCTGTTCATCCATAAAGCCCTCAAACATTACTTTATGCTCTAAGCCCATGCTGCGTACGATGTTTAGGAGTTGTTCTTTCATGTAGCCACTGCCTACGATGATGAATTTGGCGTTGACTTTTTCTAGGATTTTTGGAACTGCATTGATTAGGATGTGGATGCCTTTTTCGTAGACTAGTCTGCCCACGAAAAGCACAATTTTTTCTTCGGGCAGTGCAAATTTGGCGCGGAACTCTTTGTCGGGTTGTATTTGCGCGTATGTGTTGCTGTTTACTCCGTTGGGTACCATAACCAGTTTGTCATTGGGGAGCCCAAATGCCCATCGGACATGGTTAATCATGTAATCGCTGCAGCAGATGACTTTCCATGCTTCATAGGTTAGCCATGCTTCGGTTTCGTGTATCATCTTTTCTGTGTTGTTGTGTGTGCCGTCGCGTCTGCCAATCTCGGTTGAATGCATCGTAACCAAAAGGGGCTTTCTAAAGACATGTTTAAGCCCGATACCTGCATCTGCCACAAGCCAATCGTGAGCGTGAATAACATCGATTTGTCCATCAAGCTTTTTGATTAGGGCAGCGGTTTCTTTTTGCATGTTTAGATTCATTAGGTAGACCCATGTGGCAAAGTCTGGCGCGGGATTCTTGTAGGAATCTATGCGGTAAACTTCTACGCCGTCGATGACTTCATGGTCTGGGGCATCTGGGAAATCGCAGGTTACAACGTAAACTTTTACTCCTTGCTTTGCGAGACTTTTTGAGAGGAAATAGACGTGGGGTGAAATGCCGCCGATAACTCTTGGGGGAAACTCCCAGCTAAGCATCAAAACAGACAAGGTATCTTTCATTGTTTGTTCTCCCCTGAAACGTTTCGATATATTCTTAGAACAGATTTTATCCAGCCGTTATGAGTGGTGGATATGACCTTAATTTTTTCTTTGGGAACCTGATAGATGCGTATGATTTCGTTTTTCATCCATTCTGTGCGCACGCAGATTTGGTTTGCTTCATAAAAGCCCAACCACTCGATGCTTTTGATTGCCATGTTATATGGCGTGTTGCTTGTGGAACGATGATCCTCTAGGCTTTCTACTGAGTAAATAAACGGTATTCCTAACCCATTCTTTAGGGTGACAGCGGCTGGAATAAAATGCCAATCATAAACATCAATTAAATCAATTTGCTTATTTGCTTCATAGTAAATGTTTGATGCAGCCCGCTCCACTTCTTGGTTTAGGGTTAGAACCCAAGTTAAAACGCCTGAATGCGTGTGTACAGGGTTTGCTACGCGGGTGGTTTTTACTCCTGTGGGTTCCTCAACGGTTCCCGTTCTAGAATCATGATAGGTCACTACAGAAGTGCCTACTTTGTTTTTTGCCAGAGCCGAGGCTAAGTTGCTGGTGTACTCGGCAAGTTTACCTACCATTCTTGGGGGATATTCCCAGGAAAAAAGTATAACGTGCATCATTGTCACTTTGATTTTACGTGAACAGTGAGCAAACCTTGATTATTCCTCTTCCATTAAGATAGTACCTTTTTTTGCCTTCGTTATCATAGAAACTTTCAGCGAAGCCTTCGTTTTTGTACTTGTCTAAGATGTGTTCTATTTCTTGTGGGTCTTTCTGCAAAAGCCTTGCCACTTCGTCGCCTCTTCGAGCCAAATCAGCAGCGGTGGCACAAAGATTGTGAAGGGTCTGTAGGACTTTATCGGGGAAAGGAAGTTCTTCTCTCATGATAAAACCTCTTGACACACAACAATAATTCGGGTTTCCTTTATAAAGACATTTGCGCTTGCTATCACGGTGAACTTGTTATCCAGCGTCCATGCTGTCTTAGATACAGATACCGTTTTTTAGCTGCAACTATCAGGGCTCTTCTTAGGGGTTCGCCTTTCTTTTTAGCTTCTTTTATTTTTTGCAACTCAGCCGTTAAGGCAGCATCTTTTAGTGAGTGCTGGCTCCACTGCTCAAGGTCACCGTTGTGTATGTGAAACTCTAATGCTTTAGGGCTAACTTTTTGGAAAGCATCAATTAAGCCCTTAAGGCTCCAAGCCATGGTACCTGTAAAATGTTGCTTGCCGACCCCAGTGTGGAACAAAAACGGCTCGTTAGCCACAAAAATCTCCGCACGCAATCTAACCTCAAAATCACCCAGCAAAGTCTGAGCTATAGCAAACGCATCCATAGGTGACTCAAAAGGACTAAAGTAAGAGTGAACTTCACCTGGTCCACCGCCCGCTGTGAACATGTAATAGAGATGGTCACTGATTTGGAAGTCCCGCCAGAGTCGCAAAAACGTTTCGTCCCCAGCCTCCTTAATGAAGGGTTCCAATCTACGCAGAGCTGTAAAGTAAGCCCACTGCATCACGTTACCCAGCCAACCGGTTTGGTCACGTTTAACATCAGCCCATGAAACCATACCATCTGCCTCAGGAACATCAATTTCCCCCGCTGACACGCACTTATCCACGATTTCTGAGGGAGTTGCCATTCGCAGGTTTTCATGGCAGAACATTTCATCAGGTAAATGTTGCAGGAAACTGTGAATACCCGTTTCAGGCCAGTGATGCTCACCGAAAGTTTCGTAATCAGCAAAAATGTTTACGCAATCCCCTTCTGCACTGGCGAGCCAACCTGCATATTTTTTAGCAGTCAAGGGCCACTCAGGCCACCAACGAGCAGAGAACCTAAAGCCCACGTCATCGGTTAATTTGTAATTGCGCAGAAACACACGGATTTTTTTGGCACCTTTTGGCGTGTAGAGGTAATTGGGGGATTTTTCGCCCAGAATCTTCTCAACGCCTTCCGTGTAGATTCCACGGTAACCGAGGTCTTCTATGGTTTTGGCGATGCGGTTATTGTAGAGTAGTTCAGTGTTTTCGAAAATGGATGGAGTACAGCCCAGTAAACTTTTGATTGTTTGGTTGTGCATTTTTACCTGTTCAATAAATTCGTCATCTTGGGGGTAGAGACTGGCTACGGAGTGGTAATATGTTTGATCCAGAAACTCTACACGTCCTGTTTCTGCTAATTGCTTGAAGGTTTCCAGCAGGTCCTTGCTGAACATTTCACATTGTTCCAAAAACACGCCAGAAAGACTAAAAGAGAAATTAACCTGTTTTTTGCTACGTTTGTGACTGTCAATTAGGTCCAGTATGATTTGGTTTGAGGGGAAGTAGCATTTTCTGGCTGCTCGGATAAAGATGTCTTTGTCGGCTTCGTTGTCAAAGTAGTAATCGAAGAGTTGCTCTTTGTTTAGGCGACGGAAAACTTTGCCTTCCCAAAAAAGGCTTCTTCTCAGCCTGTGTGGCTGGTGAACTTCAAACACAAACACAACGTCAGTCACAGTTTTTACCCCACAATACTCATGTTTATTTCTAATTTCCGACTAATAAAAGCAATCACTAACTTTACTGGTCGCTTGTTTTTTGCAGACTTTGCAGTTTGCTAAAGGTTTTAAGCAAACAACACAATATTATGATGCCAACGGGGAATTGAAGGGTGCCAGGTGCAGAAGAAGAAATCTACTCAACCATGTTTCGTTCAATGAAGCATCCTGCACGAAGAAAAATCCTGCGTATGATAGCAAATAAACCCTTAACTTTTTCGCAACTACAAGACGAACTGGGAATTTCCAGCTCCTATTTAACGTATCATCTTGAAAATTTGGGTGAACTAATCAGCAAAGAAGAAAACGGCATCTACAAGCTTTCAGCATTTGGGCAGGCAACAATTAACACAATGAAAACCGTTGAGGAAACACCTTCACCTAAAAAAGAAAAGTATCCCCTACGTAAATGGAAAAGGGCAGTTGCCGCTTTGACTATTGCGTTGATTTTGGTTTCAAGCTTTGCCGCTGTAGAAATCGGTGCTTACCTTAAAGCATCCAATGACAGCGAGGCGTGGCAGTCAAAATATGAACAATTAATCTCAGTTAGCACTAATTCTGAGAAGGCGCTAACTTTCATTGACCAAGTCGTCCAAATAGACACATCCAAATATGAAACCAGTCTGCTTAGCCGCTCAGTTGAGCACCGCGACAACTTAGGCGGTGCACTTGAAGAAATTCTCAGCTACTCTTTAGTTAATAGTGAAAGCAAAATGGAAGTGATTTTCCGCTTTAGGAACAGTCAGCTTTCTCAGTATCGACTAGTAATTATTGAAGGTGCACCAATTTATGCCGGACTTCAACCCAGCAGTCCACTTGAAGAAGCCAAGGGGTTACTTTCAAGATTCCAAGCCTACCAAAACGCACCCTACCTGCAGAACATGATAGATATGCTAGATATGATGGTTAATTCCGTTCAAAACGTCGAGTTAACTCATGGTAACCTTAAACTAAACACGACCAGCCTTGGGGATGCAACACAGTTTGTTTGGATATACACTGAAAACGGCGTTGATTTTGATCCTAAAATGTTTGATATCGTCTTTTATGACCGCGCCTTAACTGATTTGATTGATGACATGTTCCTGTTCTCGATTGGGGGCACAACAATAAACATCTCCGCAGACCAAGCAGTAACCATCGCCCGAGATGCCCTAGAAGAATACAGCTGGATTGCAGACGGACAAACCATCTCTGACTTTGGAGTTGTTGAGCCGCCAGTTGTAAAGTTTCACCCAAATACAAGAGATACCTTAGCTTTGTACCCGTACTGGGCAGTTACCTTTAAACTGGACACAGTTTACCCCGGCAACGTGGACCAACTAATTGTTGGCGTATACGCTGACACTGGAGATATAGGACGAATAAAAACAAGCTACTAAAAAAGAAAATTAGATTTTTTTGGTTTCCGCAGCATTTTTCAATGCAGCTACGCCCGGAAGCGTTTTTCCCATCAAAAATTCGATAAGCGCTCCGCCTGCTGTGCTGATGTAGCCGATTTTGCTGCTTAATCCGTACTCGTCAATGGCTGCGATGGTGTTTCCGCCTCCTGCCAAGCTGAAGGCAGCTGAGTTTGCGATGGCGGTGAAAACGGTTTTTGTTCCGTAACTGAACTCGCTGCTTTCGTACACGCCCATTGGGCCGCTGACCACGATGCTTTTGGCTTGGCTAATAATTTGGGAATAGTTCGCGGCGGTTTTGGTGCCGATGTCTAGGCTTGCTTTATCTGTTGGCAGCTGGCTGATTGGGATTTCTTGTCGTTTGCCGTTTATGTCTAATGCGATGTCTTGGGGCATAACAATTTTGTTTGGAAACTGAGCAAGCAGTTGCTTGATGCCTGGAATGAACTGGGTGAGTTCCTTCTTTTCCAAGTATGCCATGTTGCCCGCTCCAAGGTCAACTCCGCTTGCGGCTAAAAACAGTTGCCCTGTCACGCCGCCGACCAAAACAAAATCCGCCACTCCATTACTCAAAACGTACTTGCTGATTTCTAAGCTGTCATCAGCTTTAGCACCACCCATAACATAAACGCAGGGTTTCTCAGGCTTCTCCAAAATACGGCTAAGCGATTTCAGTTCACGCTCCATAATCCGCCCAGCAGCACTTGGCAGTACCGCAGTGAACCCAACCATCGAAACATGACCACGGTGAGCAGCGGCAAAAGCGTCATTAACAAAGATGTCTGCCAGTGGCGCCAGATTCTGCACCAGCGGGGTTTTTGAGTGCTCTTCAGGTGTGCCTTTTTTGGTTTCTCCATCAAAACCACGGACGTTGCCTAAAACCAAGATTTCTCCTGACTGCAAGCTTTTGATTGCTGCTTGGGCTTGCTCGCCGTAGATGTCATCGACGTATTTTACTGGGCATTTGAGGATGGTTGCTAGGATTTCAGTGTGTGGTTTTAGTGTTGTAAAGTCTGGGTCGCCTTTGCGTCCTTGATGTGCCAGCACAACAACTTTTGCGCCTTTCTCGGCGAGTTCTTTTAGGGTTGTTTCTGCGTGGGCTTTTATTCTGACGTCGCTTGTGACTTTTTTGGTTTGCGGGTCAACTTCTGAGTTGAAGTCCACTCTGACCAAAACAACTTTGTCTTTAACTTGAAAATCGTCTAAAGTTTTGAATTTCACCATTGTTAATTCACTTTAAACATTAAATTGAAAAAGAAAAGAAAGTGGAAGATTTAAGGTTTTACAGGCCTGCTTTTTTGCCAACCATCTCGATGAAGTCAACCATGCGGTTGCTAAAGCCCCATTCGTTATCGTACCATGCAAACACTTTAACGAAGTTGCTCTTTTCACCCAAAACCATAGTTAACTTGGCATCAAATACAGAGGAGTATGTGCTGTGTAAAACGTCGCTGCTAACGATTGGGTCTTCAGTGTACTCCAAGATGCCTTTGAGTTCGCCTTCTGCAGCTTGTTTCATTGCCGCGTTAATTTCTTCTTTGGTCACTTCCTTGCCAAGAACAGCAGTTAAGTCAACGATGCTGACGTCTGGGGTTGGAACACGAAGAGAGTACCCGTTCATTTTACCAGCACAACTTGGCAAAACCAAGCCGATTGCTTTGGCTGCACCTGTGCTTGTGGGGATAATATTTACTGCTGCGGCACGTGCACGTCTTGGGTCCTTGTGGACAACATCTTGGATTCGCTGGTCGTTTGTGTAACTGTGACATGTTGTCATTAACGCTTTTTCAAGACCAAAATTATCTTCTAAAACCTTGCTGATTGGTGCAAGACAGTTGGTAGTGCATGAGGCGTTTGAGAGAATGTTGTGTTTTTCTGGGTCATAATCCTTGTCGTTTACGCCTAAAACAAAAGTTGCATCTGGGTCCTCTGCTGGTGCAGAAATGAGAACTTTTTTGGCGCCTGCTTGGAGGTGTTTGCTTGCGCCTTCACGTTTGGTGAATAAACCTGTGGACTCAACTGCTAAATATACCCCTAAATCTTTCCATGGCAGAAGTGCTGGGTCTCTTTGGCTTAGGGCTTTGAGGGTTTTTCCGTTGACTACTAAGTCGTTTCCTTGAACTTCAACGGTTCCTGGGAATCGTCCGTGAACTGAATCATATTTTAGAAGTGTCGCGTTGGTTTTTGCATCGGCTAAGTCGTTAATTGCGACAAAGTCAATGTTTGCGTTTCTTTCCATTGCAGCTCTATAAAGTAGTCGTCCGATTCTACCAAATCCGTTAATTCCAACTTTAATGGTCATCTAAACTTCACCTTAATTTCTGAGGTGTAAACATAAAGGATTCCCCTAATTAATTTTCCCCTACCCAATTTTAACCACTACTCTTTTTTCTCCAAAAACCATTTGCTCAGAAAAATTTTATCTTCATAAATGAACCAAACACCAACCAAGACAGAACACAAAGACAAAAAATAGAATCAGCGGGTTAGGCGCTTATTTTTGGTGGGGGTAGAACACGTTTTTTCCCTAGTTTTATGCGTAATGCAACACGGTACAGTTTTCTTAAGGATTTAATAAGCTGCTCAACAGTTGGCGCGGTTGAGTAGATAAGAGGTATCTGCTCGTATTCTGCTATACGCATCGCCTCTTCGTCAGGTTTTGTTTTATGGAAAACCACAATTCGAGGCTTAAAACTGCTAACACGCACAATCATCATAGGCAAGCATCCTGTTTCAACATTAGTGAAAACAAAGGCGCGGTCAGTGGTGGCTCCAAAAAGCTGCGTGTACTCTAACCCCGAAAGAGCTTCAACGGCTTTTCGGCTATCAATCACGGTGTACCCGTTAATTTCCCGCACGCTCCGGTTCTTGCAGGCAACCACTTCCCCACTGATGGCCTTACACAGGTACTCTACACGGACAGGAATCGGAAACTCTCTTAAATCTAAAACCGCCATGCTTGGAGAACTAGTTAGCTTGGCAAATTCACGAATGAAACGGCTGCCTTTTTCCTCATCAATCTGCAACAGAGAAAGCACAAATTTTTTGATGAATTTTGCACCAGGACTTTTACGTCTACCACTCTCATAGTCACTAATTACAGAAGAGGATAGCCCCATTTTTTCTGAAAGGTTAATTTGTGAAACTGCAAATAGTTCACGCCATTTGCGCATAGTTGCACCTGGCTTGCTTGAAAGAATTATTTCTCCAGCTATTCTTCTGCCTAAAACTTCTCTTAGACTAGGTGACACAGACATGAACAGATGCTCCTGACGTTACTGTTTCCTTCAAAATTCAACTATAAAAACTATAGCATTCAAAATATCAACCATTAGGGAAAACAAAAAGGCCTATTGTAGCCTGCTATCAAGAAAGGCGTGCTTTACGGGGTTAACTAACCTGCTGTTGTGGTTTTTTGAATTTAGTTTATTAGGTAGTTTGTGGTATATGAAAAAGTAACGTTCCTGCCTTTAGGCATTAGAGCGTTACATCTACCTCAATGAAAAAAATAGGAGTTGAATACGAAATGACAGAAAAATCAAACGATGTTATCTTCGTTGGAAACAAGCCTCCCATGAGTTATGTATTGGCTATCATCACAAGCCTGTCTTCTGGAAGTCTAAAAGAGATAACTTTGAAGGCACGAGGCCAAGCAATCACTACTGCTGTTGACGTCGCAGAAATCGCCAGAAACCGATTTATAAAAGACCTCAAAGTAAGCAAGATTGCAATTGGTACAGCTGAGATGCCGCCAAGAGAGGGAGAAAACAAATCCAGAATGGTCTCCACGATAGAAATAACGCTATCAAAAGAGTAAACCATTAAAAAATAAACTGGAGCTTTTAGCTCTCCATTCTTTTTACAGTTTAAAAAGATTATTTTTTGTTTAAAAACGCATCTATCTTCTCAACTATACCAGTGAACTCTTTAGTGGCAACAGAATCCTTATGAGCAAGAACAAACGGTGACCCCTTATCCGAATCCAAACTAACCTTAGGGTCAATAGGGATACTTCCTAAAAATGAGGTGCCTGTTTCTTGGGTTATTTTTTTGCCTCCACCTGCTTGGAAAATATCAGTTTTTTCTCCACAATGCGGACAAACAAACCCACTCATGTTTTCCACCACACCAATCACTGGCATGTTCACTCTCGCTGCGAAAACGATGGCTTTCTCCACGATAGCCCTTGACAAATCCGAGGGCATAGTGACAATTATTACGCCATCCATTTCAGGCAAAAGCTGAGCCACACTCAAAGGTTCATCTCCTGTTCCGGGAGGCAAATCAATAAACAGTATATCCAAATCGCCCCAAACAATGTCGGTTAAGAATTGGCGGATAGCTCGCATTTTTAGGGGACCACGCCAAATTGCAGGCGTCTGACTAGGCATAAAGAAGTCAATAGACATAACCTCCACGCCTAAAGGTCCAACCACAGGTAACACACCCATTGGGCTTGTTTGAACCTGCTTGCCGTCTAAACCAAACATTCGGGGAATGCTGGGTCCGTGAATGTCAGCGTCGAGCACTCCGACTTTTTTTCCTTTTGCAGCAAATGCCGCGGCTAAGTTTGCGGTTATGGTGCTTTTTCCGACGCCGCCTTTGCCGCTGATGACTGCGATTTTGTGCTTGATTTTGTTCATGTTTGCTTTGAGTTTGTCTTGTTCATCTGAGGCTTGTTTTTTGTATGCTTCGATTAATGCTTTGTTTCTCTCTAAACTCATAAAAACCGCCTGCTTGCTTTGTTAAGGTTGATGCCTTAGTGAACTAAAATAGTTTATGGTAACACACTACCCTTAATGAAAAATCTTATATCCCAAAAGACAGTATTTTGATACAGTGTGCAAACTCAATTTTGCACAATAAACAATAACAGGAGTTGAAAGTAGTGTCTGCAAAACAAATGCACAAAGCAACTTGCTCTGAATGCGGCAGGGAATGCGAAGTCCCATTCAAACCTGACCCAAACAGGCCAGTTTACTGCCGCGAATGCTGGGCAAAAAAACGACCAGCAAGACCAAGACGATACTAAACCCCCAACAACCAACCCCGGTTTAATCCTATTTTTATTTTAATTTCCCGCAAAAACCTCTTTGTAAACAAAAAGCTAAATATTGCTGTCTGCTAACGTTTGGAGAGCAAGGGCCGGTAGTTCAGCTGGTATGAACGCTTGACTTGCACTCAAGAGGTCGGGGGTTCAAATCCCCCCCGGTCCACCAGCATTTTAGGTCACTTTCTCTTTCAGAACCATTAAACGATGGCTCATGAGGATTAAATTTCATATTTTATAATTGATTGCCTGACAGATGAGCTTTCAGGGGGGCGAGGCAGTACATGGCCCAGCCCATATCTTGACGCTGGAACTGTAAATAATCATCTTGGTCAGTACGGAAGTGTTTGAATACCTGTTCATGATCAGGGTGGTTGGGATTTTCTTCAAGCCAACGTATCAGTCCATACCAACTATCCGAAATGTATCTGTCCCAGTCATCGCGGCTGGAACGGATGATATATTCGAGTTCAAAGCCTTCGTTTCGGATAAAGTGGGCCAGTTCTGGTTCTGTGTGGGTAGTTGTCTGTTTTTGGGCATATTCTGGATGTACCTTATTGCTAAGCCAGTGAGTTTCACCGATGCCGAGGCGCCCATTCTGATGCACAGCCAGCTTCATCGCCTGAATTGTCTGTTGGAAGCCGCCAAAAACAAAAGTTGACCCAATACATGTTGCGGCATCGAAAGCCCCCTCTTCGAACACGTAGTCAGCTGCGGGGGCGCATACGATTTCGATTTGGTCCGACAAACCTCTCTTGACCAGTTTATCTCTGGCTCGGTCGCAGAAATCCCCGCATATGTCTATGCCAATACCGGTGATATTGAATTTTTCAGCCCAGAGCGTGAGAGGTTCGGCACAACCACAACCGAAGTCGATAACTCGACTGCCTTTTTTCAACTTGAGCAGTTTGCCGAGTTGGATGATTTTTTCAGGCGTAGAAGGGTTGAGTATCTCCATATAGCGGTGTGAGATGCTCATAAGGTCAAAAAATTCCATGATTCAAGTCTCCTTCAGGAAGGGGTAACTTCATTATAATACCAGCCATTAATTGACATTTAATGCTACTTCTATCTGATGAACTTAACCCTGCAGGCAGCATTATAGCGCTGTAGGATGATGCGGTAATAATAAAGGATTTGGCGGCTGCTTTTTTGTTCCATTGCGCGTCGCCTTTTCAATAAACTGAAAACTGAGGCAACGACACCTAACAGGGTCATGTTTGGTTCCAGAGGTGTTCGAAGTAGCTTTGAGCTAACTCTATTAAGCATGGGTTGTTTGACCATATCACCGACGAGTTTGAGTATTTAATTTCAGGCGTATTAATGATGACAACTTCTTTTTTGTCAAAGACGGCAAAGCATACGGCAGGCGTTGCATCAAGATATTTTACTTTGAAGCGGGGATTTTTCTTCAGGTCACGAATTTCCTTTGGCTCACGGGGACCTACATGATTTTCAGTTATGAACATAATGGTTAATCGGTTACCCACAGCCTCCTGCAAAGGTTCAGAGATAAATTGTTTGCACTGCAAAAAATCTTTTTTCGGACAGATGATGCAGATTTTTTCCTTTGAGTTTTGCATAATTTTATGCAGTTTAGCTGTGATTGCGTCGCCACCGAGAATGAGGGTTAATTGTTTTTCTTCTGAGCGCTGGACGTGCGAATTTCGTTCACTTACAAGCTTGATGAGGGCTGTAGCTTTTTTTCCGAGTTCCGCGTTTTCTTTGTTTCGTCTTTGCATTAGGATGGCTATTGCGTCTGTTATGGATAGTGATTTAAATTTCGTGGGGAATGCCACAACTTTTTCGACTAAACCAAGTTCTTGTAAGTCTGCCAGTGCTCGGTAAGTGTCAGGTCGGGCTACGTTTGAGTTTTTTGCTACTTCTTTTACTGAGGCGACACCTATTTCTAGAAGTGTTAGGTAGGATTTTGCTTGTGATCTGCTGAGACCAAAAGCAGTCAGTGTTTTTGTGCTTTCATCGTTTTTTTCCAATTAGCACTCTCCATATGCTACGTTCTAACCAAAAAACGGCTGTAGCGTTTCTTTAGACACAATATGCACGCTATATAAACTGTTCTACAGAACACTTGTTTTGATGGAAGGAGTTCCACCAGCAACAGCTTATAAACCAAAACCTAATGCAGATAAGCTTGACTCCGTGAAAGAAATAATGACCAAAAAAACAACAGAAAAGGAAAATCGCCAAAAAAACACCACATCTGAAGACTTCGACAACATAATGCTTCAAGCAATAGACGAAACACTCTCTATGCTCGGTGAAAAACCCAAAACAGCAATCTACGCATACCTTAAGAAAAAATATTTCATCGAAAAAAAAGACATGCCGCAAAGAATTGGCGAAGTCTCAAAAGCGCTAGAAGAACTGCTAAAAATAGGCGCTACACAATTAGAAATTTTATTCATGAAAAACCTTTTCATCCAACTGAAAAAAACACGCGGAGACTTCTTTTACGAATGGACTGCTTGTAATGTGACTTTTCAGGAGTATACGCAATTCATGAAACAAAAGTATACGAAAAGAACCTGCCCAGAGTTCAAATCGGGTTCATGCTAACATTTTGTAAGGTCAGCTCCATAGTTATCTGCTGAGAAAGGAACAGGTCCTTTTTTAGGTTCTTAAGTAATCAACGTTTTCCAGTAGGAACTATAGCAATGAGGTTGTATGCTGTTACATGTCTTTGCCTATTACTTGTATGTTATCGGTGCATGCACCTAGTATGCAACCGCATTCAGGGCAAACAAGTCGATCTATACCCGCATCGATTTTGAAGACAGGTTCAATTAATTTTCCACAATTGCTACATTTTGTTGTCACTTTGATTTCCTCGCACTAATAATAGTGAGAAGAAGTAACTAAGATTTTCCCTTGTACCCTATTGAGATATTGTTAAACAGGCATTGTAATTTAAAGTAGATTTATCTTAAAGTACAATATTATCAACTGTTGGTTAGGAATGACTCAAAAACATCTTGAAATGATTAAGGAAATTAAAGAAAACATCCGCACAATCTGCGGGGAAACAACAGCTAACAAGGTAATGGAAGACGCAGAAAAACTAAAAGCAAGCACCAATAAAGTGAAACTTGCTGAATGGGTCCAGAGTGCTATGGAACGGCTAGATACAGTAGCCTCTAAAAACGAGAGCAAAAATATAATGGGTGCATGCGGACGTAACTGTGCACAAATCAATCATAAAGCTATAGAGGCTTTTAAGAAGCGCCGCGCGAAATACAACTCCTTAACTGATTTTCTTCAGGCAGAGTCACAATTACCCATGAAAGGGACAAAATTGTTCTTGGAAGAGGATTTTGCAGTTCAAGTGTACTGCCCCAGCGAATTTGGTCATCCAATGCGTTGCTATTGTTCGCTTGTAAATGGATTACCTGCAGATAAAACGATGTCTTTGACGTATTGTCAGTGTTCCTGTGCTTTTGTCAAGCAGATGTGGGAAGAGACGCTGGGTCAACAGGTTTCTGTTACATTGCTGAAAACAGCGTTGTCTGGAGCAAATGAATGCCACTTCAGAATTGATTTCAAAAGCAGTAATTAACTAACCGTCTACAAAACCAGTTGTTCTAATCAGAGAAAAAAATTTAGCCATAATTTGCTTTCTACAATCGGTTACTCTTTCTTAGGTGCCTCTTTAACGGTGACTTCTGTGGGTCGATATTTTTCACAGGTACAGCTGTTTAATTCGTTGCCTTTTGTACATGAAAGCACATTTTCTTCATGATAGCTTTTGGGATGTCCACAGGTGCACATTTCGGAATCAATAAAAACGAGGTTGGAGGCGGCAAATATTGTGTTGCAGACTAGGCATTTATCGCCTTTTTCGCTATTTTCAGAATTTATAAGGATGTCAGTTTTGATAGCCCAGTATCCGCATGGGGGCAAAACCCGTTGGATTCTTTGGTTAAAGGAATCGCGCGGGAAACATCATGTTTTTCAGGGAATTTCATTCTGACTGCTGAGAGCATACCGTGAACAGCAAGTCCTAAAGTTTTTCCACCCATAATGTTCTCCTCTAACATGTTCGTGAGCAAGAGTTGATATAAAAGTTGCATTAGCAAAAAAGACCTGTTTGATACCTGCATTAAGCATCTTTACACTCAAATTGACAAATATCTCACATTTTCTTTTTCCTAAAAACTCTGTACCCAACTAAAACGAAAACAGCAATAATCACTCCAGCAATTGCTACTTCAACTTGCAAGAAATCGGGGGCCACGTTTTCTTTGCCCTCGAGTTTTAGCAGCCAAACATTGCCCTCCTTTGTACCTAAAACGACGCAACTCTCATCTTCAGACAGAACCATAGAATGATAGTTCCCCTCCAACCGTCCAGGCAAAATTCCACCCTCAAATGTCAAGTTCCACATTTGATTTCCCAAAGAATCTGTCTTTACCAGCCACATTTGCGTCAAGTTCTGAACCGCAAGCAAATAATCCGCATCACCTGTTTGTCGCGCACAAACTACTGCGGTACTTCGTCCCCCATAGGTTTGGTTCCATTGCATGTTCCCCTGCGCGTCAGTTTTAACGACCCAAGCAGTTCTTGAACCCCCCGCCAACCAGCCGCCTATATGGTAGCCGCCGTCGCTTGTGCGGATTATAGTGTTGCACTCAGGGTTTTTGTATCGGTCTAAGTCACCATAGGTTTGGCTCCATTTGATGTTGCCATCTGGGTCGGTTCTTACTAAGCGGTAGTAAGCAAAGTTTGGTTCAATTGAAAAAATTACGTCGGACAGGGTGAAGTCACCGTTTGGTTCGTGAATTATGTTAGAGGGACAATCATGGATGGGGTCAGAGAAGGTTTTGTTCCAGAGCAGGTTACCCTGGGAGTCTGTTCGGGCAAACCAGCTCCAGCCAATGTCTTCGTCAGCAATCTGCTCAAACCCTGCAAGAGCAAACCCGCCATCGTTTGTTTGAATCATTGCCCGCATAAAGCATAAAGGCGCACCAGAAGGGAAAGAGCAGTGCCACAAAAGACCCCCATCCTCATCTACTTTGGCTAAAACAAACATGCTGCTGGTATTTCCTGCAAAAGCGTATCCGCCATCTGAAGTGGGAACAAAATACGGTAAGATGACTGCTTCATCATCGTCTATTTGTATTGGCGTGGTTGATACTATGTTGCCTGAACTGTCAGTTTTAACAAGAAAGTTTGTCGTTGTATTTGCCGCGTTAAATACGTAGCCGCCGTCTGAAAGCGGATAGACTGAGTAGCCTTTGCCAGTCATGAATTCATGTTGCCAAACTATTTGCGGGGGCACACTGGATGTTGCAGATGTAAGAGCAGGCATAAATCCTGCTGTGATGGAAAGAGCTAGTAGCAAAGTTAGGATTTTTGCCCAGAGGTTTTTCATGGAAAAAAATTTGTATTTTGCAGTTAAGAAATTTGTGGTAATAAAGGGAAAGTGGCCAGGGTGTTTAGCGCAGTCGCCTGTTGATTCTTGTTGTACCAGTTGAACCTACACCTACACGGCTGCGACCTGAAATTGGCGAGCTGTACCGTTAACTGGAAATAGAACGTGAACTGTAGCCGGTACGTGGACTTGAATATGAACCTCTTGAGTAGGAACTTGAACTTACATATGAGCCATGTGAGCCTCGTGAGTATGAACTTGAATAGGACTTCATACCGATAGTGGAAGAATAGCTTCGGTAAGATGACGCAAACGGTGACTTGGTGGAGGATGCTGTTGAACCATAAACGTAGCTGCCTCTTTGACCTGGAGTGTAAGGTGGATAATATCTGCCTGTTGCAGGAAGACCATATCGTTTTTTGACTTCCTCTTCTTTTTGGGCAGCCTCTTGCTCTTCAGGAGTCATATAATACTGCTGGTCATAATACTGATCGGGGGATTGCTCGTACTGTGGGTCATAAGGAAATTGGTCAAAAGGAGCACCTTGGTCATAATATGGGTCTTGACCATAATATTGCCCCGGGTCACCGTACTGTTGTGGGTCATCATACTGTGGTGGATACCCTTGGTCTTGTGGTGGGTAATCTTGATATTGATAGCTTTCTGGGGGCGGTATGTAATCTGGTGGTGGAGGAGGGATTTCCTGGTTTGGTTGTAGACTCTCTTGTGGGGGTGGCGGTGGGGGTGGACTTTCCTGCATAAATTGCGGCGGATAATCTATTGGTGGTTGCTGGTCTAGAAAAGGTTCCATTTGCTGCATTGGCTCTTGTTGAACTGGCATGTTTTGCGGTTGAGGTTCTTGGTTGCCTCTACGTCTTCGTTTATTGACCTTTGTTTTTTTCCCGCCTTTTCTACGTCCAAACATTAAAAATGATAAAGTGAGAACTACAATTAAAAAGATTGCTATAGTCACTACTGTTAAAATGGATAATCTATTATTATTTGATGCTGAGGAATCATCTGCACTGGTCAGTGGTGACGAAAAAATTGAACAAATTAGTGCCCCCGCAAAAACAAGCATGGCTAATTTTAGGATTAACATTTTGCATAATGCACAAAAAAGCAAGCTTGTACTAAAAATAAAATACTAAAAAATAAAGAAAACAGTGATTTCTCACTGGATGATTATCTCAGACGTCTGCGGCAAGTGGGACAAATGTTTTGGTCGTCCCTTACAGGCGTTCTGCAGTTGGGGCATACACGCATACCACCCATTGGTCGACCATAACCTCCCCCATAGCCACCTGGCGCGGATCCATACCGGGATGGTGCAGGAGCCATTGGTCTACCGTATGAGGAACCGTAACCGCCTGGGGCTGCGCCGTAGCCAGCTGGACGTGCATAGGGTGATCCTCCATAGCCGCCTGATCTAGCGTATGGTGAGGGCATGCCGCCTCCGTATCCTTGGGGTGCCCCGTATGCGGGTGGTGCTCCGCCGTAACGTGGTGGTGCGCCTCCTGGTCCGCCGTATCCGCCATCATATGGTCCTGGACCCATTGGTCCACCTGGACCTTCTCCGCGTCGTTCGTTGTACATGTCTCTGCGGTTTCCGCCTCGTCTCATGTAAAGTAGTGTTAACGGAACAAAGATTGCAACGAGTACAACAACTATTATTGCAATATTTGTGGTGTTAAAGAAGCCTGCATCTGCAGGGGTGTTAGTATAGATTGGGTCTTCTGTATAGTAAGTATATGTTGGTTCGGTTGAGGCTGTTGGGCTTTCAGTTTCACCGCTACTAGTGGTGGGTGATTCAGTGGAGCCTGAGTCGCCTGAGGGTATCACATTGAAATTTGCAGTACCTGTATCACCTTTAGAATTTTTCAACGTAATAACGTATGATCCGGGTGCCACCTGGGGAACGTTAAAGCTTGTGTCTAATGAGCCTGTTGCAGAAGTAGTGGTCTGCATTAGGAATGGTTGAGTTGATGATCCCCAATAGAAACTTACCACTTCTTTGTAACCGAACCCTTCAGAGCCTTGGGCTACGTGCACGTTTATTCTTGTGCCAATAGGTCCACCTGAAGGTGTAAATGATACAGCTATATCTGTTCTTTCAGCACTTACTGGGACCGCCATTATTACTGTGAGAATAAGGCATACGACTACAAGTGATAAGGTTAATTTGATTAAGTTATTCCTCTTTGTTGTTCCCAAGATTGTCTCCTCATTATGCTCTTAGGATGCATTACAAGATTTAACACTTTGCAAAAAAACCTTTTGTTTTAGTGCAACACATGTATCTTGTTTTGGCGCCCTGAAAAGTTATTGCTCACACCTTGTATAAAAACTTTAAGCAATTAGCATGACCTTAGAAAAAACAAAAAAAAATTGCTATTTACTATGATTTCTGAAAAAGCTCTGTGGAAAAAACTCTAAAATTTTCAATCTTTGGGGAAGCCTTAAGCAAGGCGCGGATTTTTTTGGTCGCATCATCAACTCCCTTTGTGGAAGCCTCCATTGAATCTTCATCTTGCCATAGCGTCAAAATTACAGCTTTATTTGGGGTTTCATGGGGTAGCAAAGACATGTAGCCTCTAAAGCCATAAGTTGTTCTCACAGTGGTGTTTAATATTTTATCAAGCTCCAAAAAACCTTCTTCACGTTTACCTGTTTTGAAATTCCAGATTGTCATTCTGGTAAAAACCAATTAAAAATCACCTATAGAATACAGGTATGTTCACAAATTTAAGGTAATTGATTTTTTGGAAAACCTTAAAACCAAAATCGAATAGTTATTAGATTAAGGTTGTAGGTTTGTATGAGTAGCGATTTTGTTTCAGTTATTAAAGCAGATGAGCTTGAGGAAGGCAAAATTAAGCAGGCAACACTTGTGGGAAGAAATATTTTATTGATGAAAGTCAATGGCAAAGTTTACGGGACAGCTAGCCGTTGCCCCCACATGGGCTGCCTTTTAGCAGGTGGACAATTAAAAGAGTACATTCTCACTTGTCCCTGCCATGGTTGGAGCTTTGACATTAGAAATGGGCAATACCAAAACAACAAAGCCATAATCTTGGCTACTTACGAGTGTAAAGAGGAAAATGGGCAAGTTTACGTTAAAATGTTTGATGACTTCTGAAAAGAAGAGAGGTTTACTCTCTGCTTGAAAGAACCAAGATGTAGTCTGCTGTATCAGCACACATGTCCGCTGCGTGCTCGATGAATTCGATTAAATCATCAAAAATTACCATGGCACCACAGTTCATGTTTACGCCATATTTAACGAAGAGACCTTTAGCGCGCAGATACTCTACATCTAAGTCGTGCTCTATTTCACCTACTCTTTTTGCTTCCGCGATAGCTTCATCTGGGTCTGAAGAGATTTTTTCAATACTACCACGTAAGGTTTGGGCAGTTTCCACAAGCTTGCCAGTCATGTAAACTGTTTTTTGGCAGAGTTCAGCTGGAATCTCTGTGGTGGAGAGCATTTCAAGACATCTTGCAGCGTCCTTTGTGTGGTCAGCAAGTGTATCTAACCTTTTTACCAAGTGTAGGAGGTCTTCACGATAATCTGATACTAAAGCGGCGCCTTTGGATAGTTCCATGAAAACGTCTGTTCGAAGTCTGTCTACTTCTTCCTCGGCTTTGTAGAGGTTTTCAATGTATTTTTGTGATTCTTTAAAATTGTTTTCCGAAAAACTTTTGGTTGCTTTATGCAACAAAGTAACTGTATCGAAAGCTTTTGTTATTTGTTCATGAGCAAGTTCCAACCCGCGGGTTTTGCGACGTTGCTCAAACCAGTCATAACTTTTCTTTTCCAAAGTCAAGGTATCTCCTAAACACTAATTGTAAATAGTTAACTTATAACCCTTGTTCTTAATAACCCCTAAGATTTCTGCGCAGGAGCCTCTTGCTTGACAAACGGGTACAGGTATTACTGTACATCGATTGCTAGTAGCCAGTCTACCCAGTCCATTTTCTTGATTCGATTTTCCAGGTCCTCGTTTACTTTTCCCTTCACTTTTTCTCTCCCCTCAATTTACGATTTAAAGCAACTCTTAAAAAATTAAACATGTACAAAATACCATGATGCTTGGCGTTTTTCAGGTTGCTTTTTTTGTTTTCTCATGCTGCATCACTAAAGGAACAAATGTTGTCTGTATTTTATTTAGAATACCCAAATATTATACAGAGACCAAAATAATCTATATAGTCTATTCGTGAAGAGTAGCCTTTGCAAGCGCAATTTTATCGTCTAAACTTTTCATCAAAGTATTTGTGACCTTAACAGTTACGCCGAGCAGTTCAATGCGGCTTTTTTCTTTAGCATCCAAAGAATCAATAACAAAAACATCAAGAAAATCCCGATAAAGCTCCGCAACACCAAGCGCTGAAACCTCAAAACCCAACCCACGCAAAAGCTTATCCGCAGGACCCTTAATTGGCGCGCCAGCAACAATGGGGCTTATAGCGATTTTTTTTGCCTTTGTCTGTTTAACTGCGTCTCTTACACCAGTTAACCCAAGGATGGTGCCAATACTTACTATGGGATTACTTGGACAAATAATCACAAGGTCGGATTCCTCAATAGCTTCTAAAACCCCGCTGGCAGGCTTAGCAGTTTTGGAACCTGCGAACTCGACACCTAAAACTTCTTGTTTAGCCCCGTTTTTAACCATGTAATCTTGAAAATGAATTGTGCCGCTGTCGGTTTTGATTCGTGTCTCGACCCAGTCATTGGTCATGGGCAGTATTTTTGTTTGCACACCTAGTGATGTGTGGATTTTTTCTGTTGCTTGCGTCAGGGTTAACCCGTTCTTTAGCATTTTTGTCCGCAGAATGTTTGTAGCTAAGTCTCTGTCACCCAGATTGAACCAAGTGTCCTGACCATAACGTTTTAGCATTGCAAGTGTTTCAAAAGTGTCGCCTTTTATGCCCCAGCCTTTTTGCTCATCTGCAATGCCTGCAAGAGTGTAAGTAACTATGTCAACATCAGGAGACACGTGTAAACCAAAAAATTCCTTATCATCACCTGTGTTAACTATAACTGTTAGGTCTTTGGGGTTTATGATTTTTGTTAAGCCCGTTAGGAACCGTGCTGCGCCTACTCCACCTGCTAAAGCCGTAATCAATTTTTGCACCCTTAAGGTTGGTGTTCTTTTTCAGAAACCCAATATCCGCTACTTTTACCGTTGGAGTCTATAATATGTTCCTTCTTAAAAATGGGGACTTCATGCTTGTAACGTTCAACTGCTTCATGTAGCACCGCAAAAACTTCTTCACGATGAGCGCCAGCAACAGCAACATACACAAGGTCCTCCCCCACATCGAACTCGCCAAGAAAATGGTGGATCTGAACTGCGACTATACCTGTTTTTTTGGTTAGGTCACTGCAGATTTGGGTGAGAACTTCTCGGGCTTTTTCTTCGTAGCCTTGAATGGTGAGTTTTTGGACTTTTTTGTCCTCAAATGTTTCTCCACGGACCACGCCTATGAAGCAGGATATTGTGCCGGCTTTTTGGAAGGTTGGGTCTTGTTTTATGTTGTCTATGACATTTTGGATTGTGACGGTGCCTTTTGGGTGTACGCCGGCTTTTGCAGTCAAGATTTACACTTCCATGAAAGGAAAGGAACAGAGTATCTAATGTGGTTTACTGAAAATAAAAGAAATATTGTTGTAGGGTTAAAGAAGGAAAAGGGGTTATGCTTCTTCGGTTACTTCTTCTTCGACAACTTCAGGCTCAGATTCGAGTTCGGCTTCTTCTTCTGACTCTGGAGCTGCTGGGACTTCTGGGGGTAACTGCTGTGGTGCGGCTACAAGCTTGGATTTGCGTATGCCAACGTGTCGTAGTGGTGCAACGAATTTTGCCTGGTTGTAGATATCAGATGCAATTTTTCCAAGAACCATTTCTTGCACGAACTGGTCAAGTGTTAGAGTGGCGGCTTTTTCTTTGATAATTTTCTGCATCATGTTGCGAATGATTTTTTCCTGTGAAGTTTTTATGCGTGAAAGTGTCAGGGCTGAGACTGCGATGCGGAGCTTGAAGCCGTCTTTGGTTATTAGGTTGAAGAGTCCGTCGACTTTAGTGGTTCTTCGCCTTACAAGGCTTCTTAGGTAATCTCGTGAGTATTCATGACCTTTGAAAAGTGTTTTGGCGTTCTTTCCGTCCATTCCATAAATTTGGAAGAACATTTTCAGGTAATGATGAGAGAAGTCGCCCGTTATGTCGTAGAGTGTTGCTTCCACGACTCTTCCGATAAGTTGTTCTTGTTCTTGTGCTGGTACTGCGCCTAAGTCAACGTTACCAAAGAACGATGGCGCTACTACATTGTACCATCCTTTTCCACGCCACTTATCGCGAATATGTTTTGCTGATTTTGAAGACAAATTAATCCTCCAAACGTGCCAACACATTTCTCAAGGCTATATTAAAAGGTTTATTGTTTTCCTGATATTTTTTCCAGATGCCCCATGTATTTTCTTAGAACCTGCGGAACCGTTATTGTTCCATCCTCGGTCTGGTTGTTTTCGATTAGGGAAACAATGGTTCTGCCCGTAGCAATAGCGGTAGAATTGAGCGTGTGCAGAAAACCCTTCGGGGGCGCGCCTTCTTTTTCACGGTAGCGGATGCCGAGGCGTCTGGCTTGATAATCAGTACAGTTGCTGCAGGAGACGACTTCGCGGTAACAGTTGCTGGCAGGCATCCAAGCTTCAATATCATACTTTTTCGCGGCTACAGTGCCAATGTCACCTGTGCAAACATTAACTATACGGTAGGGTAACCCGAGCTTTTGCAACAAATCTTCAGCATTAACCAGCAGTTCCTCGTGCAGTTTGGGGCTATCTTCGGGTTTGCAGAAAATGAATTGTTCGATTTTGTTGAATTGGTGCGTGCGGAAGATGCCTCGTGTGTCTTTGCCGTGGGCACCTGCTTCTTTGCGGAAACAAGGGCTTAACCCAGCAAGTTTGAGGGGCATATCGTGTTCCTTTATGACTTCGTTCATGTACATTGCCGCCATAGGATGTTCAGATGTAGCAATCAAATAGGCATCTTCACCCTCAATTTTATAGAGCACATCCGCAAAGTCAGCCAGTGAAGTGACACCCTCATAGGCATCACGCTTCATCATAAGTGGTGGCTCAATAACCGTGTAGCCCTTCTCTGTTAATTCATCAAGAGCAAAGTGCATCAACGCAAAATCCAAACGAGCAGCAGGACCTTTCAAATAGAAGAATCTGGCTCCTGCAACTTTGCCTGCACGCTCCATATCAATAATGTCCAAGTTTAAAGCAAGGTCAATATGGTTTTTAGGTGTAAAACTAAACTGCGGAATAGTTCCCCAAGTTTTCACCAGCACATTTCCGCTGTCGTCAGCGCCAACTGGAACAGAATCCTCCAGCAAGTTCGGCAACCGCATTAGGAGGTCACGGTTTTTGGCTTCTTCCTCAGCCACCTGTTTTTCCGCCGTGGTTATTTGTGTGTCGATTTCTTGGGCTTTTTTAAGTTGTTCTGTGGCGGGTTGACTGGATTTTTTTAGTTTTGCGATTTCTATGGTTACTTGTTTGCGGGTGTGGCGCAGGTCGTTTAGTGTGGTTTGATTTTCCCGCCATTTACGGTCGTTAGCGATTAAATCCTCCAGCATTACTATGTTGTCTGGGTTGCCTCTTTTGTCAAGGTTGTCTCTTACCAGGTCAGGGTTTTCTCGGATAAGCTTGATATCTAACATGACACTCACGCGGAATAATTCTCTAACATTAAAAGAGCTATTTAACTTTATAACGCCTACAAGGTTTTTCAGACAGGATTAGGGAAGCCTCCTGTTTTTCCGATAGGTTATAATAGGTTTAGGGTGCGCTAAATAATAAGTTGGCACCCATGGTTCAAACCAAACTGTGCATAGTTACACATGTTTTCCTGCCGCATGTGGGAGGAATCGAAAAAGTCGTTTATGAACAAAGTAGCCGACTAAAAAAACAGCAGTTTGACCCTCTTGTAGTAACAAGCCGAATGCATGCGCCTTCCCCAAAATACGTTATTAATGGAATACCTGTTGAATGTTATGAAGCTTTAAGCCTCGCGTTTAGACTGGGAATCCCATACCCCATCCCCACAGGCTCTAGCTTCAAAACCTTCTCCAAAGCAGTTAAACAAGCCAAAATCGTGCACGCTCACGGACACATGTATTTGGCGTCTTTTGCCGCAAGTAAACTTGCCAAATTCTACAATAAACCCTTCGTGCTCACCCAACATAACACCTTCATCGAATACGATAACCTCTTTGACACAGTAGAATACTTGACTGATTTACTCATAAGCAAACAAACCCTGCAAGCTGCAGACAAAATATTAACGGTAAGCCAAGCCACAAAAAAATATGTGTTAAGTTTGGGGGCTAAACCTGAGAAAGTTGAGGTTCTCTATAACGGCGTGGACCTGAACCGTTTTAAGCTGCTCGCGGGTAAACGGGAAGAAATCAGGCTTAAACACGGCATATCCAACAAAGCCAAGGTTGTTTTGACCGTTAGACGATTAGTGTACAAGAACGGTGTAGACACCCTAATTGAAGCCGCAGCGTTGGCAGCAAAAAAAGACCTAAACATCGTGTTTCTTGTTGTCGGCAAAGGACCCGACAAAGAAAGGGTACAGCAACGAATTGTGCAGTTGGGAATTGAGCGAAATCTTTTGCTTGCGGGTTTTGTGAGCGATGAAGATTTGGCAGCGTATTATAATGCGGCGGACTTTTTTGTTCTGCCCTCTAAGTCAGGGGAAGGTTTGCCGCTGGTTGCGTTGGAAGCTATGGCGTGTGGTTTACCCGTTATAACCACTGACGTTGGTGGCATAAGGGAGATTTTGGTTGATGAATTTAGCAGAGTGATTCCGCCTAACAACCCTAAAGCTATGGCAGAGGCGGTTTTGGATTTTGCACGTACCCTGATCATAAATAGGGACGAGTTGAGACGGATAGTTGAACAAAAGTTCAGTTGGGACGTAAACGTTGAAAGACTCCGTGAAATATACGAAGAACTTATTTAACAGTCAAAGAATGTTAATAGAAGCCTCTTGGAGACGGAGCTCAGCATAACAATGCAGGTTGAAATGGTTTCAATCGTAATCCCAACACTAAACGAAGCAGGAAACCTTCTAGATATACTAAATACAATTCACGAAGGACTCACATATCCTCACGAAATCATTATTGTTGACGGAAACTCCGTTGACGGAACCAAAGAAATCGTTAAAAAAACAGGTTACTGCAGACTAATTATTGAGCCCAGACGCGGTTACGGGTTAGCGCTTCGGACAGGAATGAAAAACGCCCGAGGCAACGTCATCATCATGGTTGACGGCGACGGCACCTACGAAGTCAAACACATTAAACGACTAGTTGACACGTTGGCTATAAATGATGCCGACCTTGTTTTAGCTACACGAATGTATGACCCAAACAAAGCAATGGGCTTGATGAATTTTGTGGGCAACAAAATTATAACGTCCTGTTTTGATTTCCTCTACAAACAATTCTTCAGCGACACCCAGTCAGGTTTTAGGGCAATTTCCCGCGAAACACTGGAAAAAATCCCTTTGAAAGAAACCGACATGGCATACGCAACTGAGATGCTGATTCGTTTCGCCCAAAACAGGTGCCGAATGATTGAAGTTCCCACCATCTACAAGAAACGCTTGTATGGTCAGCCGAAACTGCGAAAATTTAAATCTTCAATCGAAATATTTAGCACTATGGTTAAAGGGCTGCTATGAGCAAAATTGGGAAAACCGCAAAGAAACTGCTCAGTGACGATAAAGGTTTTGTAGTTGCTATCGCAATTGCCCTGATTATAGTTTCATATTTGATGCTTAGTTACTACTTTGTTTACAGGCCAATCCCTGAAGGGTACAGTACAATGGGCATGCTTGATTACCAAAACAAAGCTGTGGACTACCCTGAAGTGGTAGTGTTAAACCAAAACAACACTTTTACAATTAACCTAACTGTTGAAAATCACATGGGCTCATCTCAGCAGTACAAGGTTTTAATGAAAACGGTTGAACCTATAGAAGTAATTCCAGTTGATACACCGCCAATTGCCACTTACGAAAAAACTGTTGCTGACGGGGAAACATGGAATATCCAACCCACAGTCACTTTAAACGACACAGGATACTACAGCGTGATTTTTGAACTCTACAGGTACATTCCAGAATCAAACAATTACCAGTTTGACAATTATAACATATGCGTCCTAAACGTCCAAGTCATAAGCAACTAAGTTTGCTACCATAACCGTTTGTTACAATGTGGACAGTAAGATTCGTTGGCAGACACGATTTGTTTGCAGTTAGGACACAACTGCACTGTTGTGCCGGGTCTTACATAGTTTGAATGGGGTTTTTGGTATAGGCTAGCGTCGTAGCTTGAAAAACGGGGCTGCTGCTTTATTTGCTTGTAGGGAGATACCCCTGAGGATTTTCTGTAGTACGGATGTTGGTGATAGTAAGGAGACGGAGTATAGTGCCCAATGGGAGTCTGAAACGGGTTCGGGGGGTCTAAGGCAGATTCATCAGGTTCAGGTTTGCTTCTTCTTTTTCTCAAATAAAACGCTACCCCAGCAACCACTGGAACAGTAACACCAACGCCTGCAATAATGGGAATAGCAATAGGCGGCAGGATAAACTCGTTTGATGTGGTGGTAATTTGGAAGAGGTTAGTGTCTGATATTATCTGGTAAATGCTCCAAGATAACGTCATATCCTCCGATTGAACTGTATAATTGAGGTAACTTTCCATTTTTAATCCTGTTTGATTGTCCCAAAAGGTTGACGTTATAAACTCGGTGGTGTTGTCAATGCTTTGTGTATATTCCAGTCGATTAACAATCCTTTGTGTTTCACCACTGCCGTAGGTCCGCATTAAGGTGTCATTGTGCAAAATTGTTGCGTCAATTGGAATACTAAGAATATCAGAAACAGTTTGGTTGGGCATAATTGCTATACCTAAAAGTTTCGGGTCACCCGTATAGGTGAGACTTTTACTACTTGAATCATTATAGAAATAGGTTACTGTGTAGCGAATGGTTTGCCCAGTGACATTTAGAATTTCATATTTTACGGAGGTTTTATTTTGAGCATCCAGCAACTCTTGAGGAATCAGCATGCTTGACTGATTTGTTTGCCATGAAGTACCAAAAGTGTAAACAACATAGTCCCCTGCTTTAACGCCAAGACTCTTGTTTTCATCAGCAGACACTAATGGGCAAAGTGTCAGCAGCAGAATAATTGTGGAAACCGCCAGTAGCCCTTTCCGATTCATAGTTTACACGATTTAGTAATTATTTGGCTTACTGAATTTAAGGTTTCTATGAAAAAGGTTTATGGAAATAACCGGTGTTTTCTTTAACTTTAAGTCTGGATAATTCTTAAATCTCCCAACTGCATCACAAACATGACATAAGGTGTAAATGTATGGCACAACCAACATTCAAAACAGTTTTCGTTTTTCTAGACACAGACAAATATTGCAGTCCCTTTGATATGCTAGTAGCAATCGACGCGTTCCCAGACAGCATGATATTCAAATACGAAAACGTCAACAGTGAAGACGCTCCAAAAATCGTTTACGACCTACTTTTCCCACGAGGTCCACTAGGAGCAGCACACACCAAAGTCTTCATCAACGGAAGCAACTTTGAAGAAGTAGAAAAAGTCGTTGCCGCAACACAGAAAGCCATGAAGTCAGCTCCATGGGGAAACAGCATAATCGTTGACCCAAGAGGCGGATATAGCACAGCCGCAGCAGCAGTAGCCAAAACATTGGGTGCATCCATAGGAAAAGGCTTAGGCGGATTAGAAGGCAAAAACGTCACAGTATTGGCAGGTACAGGACCAGTCGGTCAGACCGCAGCAAGAATTTATGCAGCCGAAAAAGCAAACGTAACCATCAGCAGCCGCTCACTTGCAAAAGGTCAAGCTGTAGCAGACAAAATTAATGCTGAAGTCGGCGAAAACCGCGTAAAAGTTGTTGAAGTTTCCAAACCAGAACAAACTGCAGAAGTCATAAAAGACGCAGACATCGTTCTTAGCGCGGGCGCAGGTGGAATTCAGCTTCTTAGCCAAGCAGACTTAAGCAAGGCGCCATCATGCAAAATTGTTGCAGACATAAACGCCATAAAACCATTAGGTGTTGAAGGCTTAGGCGAAAACGATGATAGCGTAGAAATCAAGACAGGCGTGTTCGGCATAGGCGCATTAGCTATTGGCAAACTAAAAATCAAAACCGAAACCGAAATGATAAAGCGTGCAACCGCTGAACCAGACGGACTCTTTGACTACTCAATAGCCTATAATATCGCTAAAGACAACATTCTCAAGAAACTTGCAAAAGCAGCTGCAAAATAAGCAGTTTCTTTTTTCTTTTTATTTTAAATTTTATTCATTCTATTTAGGACCAGTGGGCAATGGGTGTATAAGCGCCCAAAAAGGTTTCTTGGAGTTGGGGTTAAGGCAAATCTTAGAAAGTTTCATCATAAAAATGCTTTAGGAAATAATTAAGGTTTATTTAGGATAAACCCAAAGGAAAAACCGCAATAAGACCCCAAAAGAGAATACAAAATGGCTAGTTTCACTGAAATTCTTCAGCAAATATTGCACACAAATGCGGTAACAGCAGAAGCCATAACATCTATTCTAATCTTCATTGTTGTTGTCGCTGTAGGCTGGGGAATATATGCGGTTTTAAGCAGGCAACTTAGTAAGTGGGCAAAGAAAACGTCAACCACTTTAGATGACGAAATCATCGAAGCCGTAAAAGTCATAATAATAATGATAATCGTCATTTTTGGTATTGAATATGCCCTCTCACCGCTCTCGATACTTGAACCATACAATTACATACTAAATGGAGCATTCACAGTTATCCAAATCCTGCTAGCAGCCTTTGCGGTAACCAGAGTCTCAAACATTTTAGCTGACTGGTTCGTAGGCAGAACCGCAATAATGAAAGGAAAAAACAGCCACCACCTCTTATTTATTCTCAAAAAAATAATTCAGATAATAGTCTTCGTCTTCGCATTCCTCATAATACTTTGGACGTTTGACATTGACCTGACTGGCGCAGTAGTCGGCTTAGGAGTCGGAGGAATCGCCATAGCCTTTGCTCTGCAGAGCACTCTTAGTGATGTTTTCAGTGCATTCTCCATATACTTTGATCACCCATTTGAAATCGGAGACTTCATCGTTGTTGGCGACTACAGCGGCACAGTCAAAAGCATCGGCATCCGCTCCACAAGAGTCCAGCTATTGCAAGGCGAAGAACTCGTCATATCCAACCAAGAGCTCACCACGAGCAGCATCCGAAACTTTAGAAAACTCGAGAAAAGACGAGTAGTCTTCAACATCGGAGTAACCTATGATACCTCAGTTGAAAAACTACGAAAAATTCCAGGTATAATAACTGATGTCATCAAAAGCACTGAATTAGCCACATTTGATCGCGTTAACTTCACAGAGTTTGGCGACTTCAGTCTCAAATTCCAAATAATTTACTACGTAAACTGCTCAGATTGGGGCAAATACCTTGAAACACAAGAGCACATTAACTTTGAAATCAAAGAAGCCTTTGAGAAAGAAGCCATAGAAATGGCGTTCCCAACCAGCACAATCTACGTCAAAAAATAAGGCATCCACCCCCTATCTATTTGGTTCCTATTAGAAATTCAATGCAGAAACCATAGAGGGAGAGCGTTTTTTTTGCAAGTACCCTGGTCTACTTGAATGTTTTTTGCACAATTTCCCAATCGCTGGGGGTGTTCACGTTGAATAAAACCGCTACGTCATCAGTAATCAGTGCGCCTTGAGGTATAGTTGGCTGATTTATTTTTGAGCCATCAATAATATTCACGCCTGAAATGCAAACCGTTTCGCCCTCAAACGTGTCCAGCGACGAAGTAGACAGCCCAAGCTTTTTGCGGGCTGCAACAGGCACATAAACAGCTAATGCATCCTTACCGCAGTTTTCAAAGGCTTGGATTGCCCTATCAAGAAACGCGCCTGTTAACGTGGGCAAATCCGACGAAACCGTCAACACTGGGCAATACAGGTTTTTTTTAGCTATTACTTCTTTGAGGTCAAGGTGGTAGCCATTTCCTGCTGCCCTAAAAACCTCAAAATCCCTAAGCCTACACCACGCCTCTGTCACTGGAGTATTGGGGCTGGTAACCACTGTGAAACTTGAAACATTCTTGGCATCTTGCACTGCCGCCACAACTTTAGCAATAAAGGGTTCGTCAAAAAACCGTAGCATCGGCTTCTCAGTTGGCAACCCCATCCGTGAACCTCTGCCGCCAGCCATCACCAATGCGGGAATCTTCAAGCCAGCACCCCCAGCAAAACTGCCATTAAAACAAGGCATAGTGCTCTTGCAATCTCGTTTGTTGCGCCAATGGTATCTCCTGAAACGCCGCCGAAAGTTTTCTCAGAAACCTTCACCATCAACAAGCCCACTGGAACACTTGCCAAAACCGCAACAACTCCAATGATGCCACTTAAAGGTGAACCTAAAAAGAACAAGATTGGGAAAACAATCAAAACCGCCGCTACGTATGCTGCAATGTTTAGTTTCTTTTTTGCCATCCGCAGAAAAATCGAGCCCAACCCCTTATGTGAAGGTTTCCCGCCCCACACAATCGTAACCATCGCCAGTTTTGCAGCGACCTCAGAAGCAATAACTGCTCCAATTGCTATCCATGGATTAATAAGAAATAATCCAATAACTGCCAAAAATTCCACAATCAACGCGAAAAGCGCACCTGAATAAGTCACCGTCCACTTATGCGCTATCATTTTGCGGTCTTGCACATTTCTAAAACCCAGTGTGTTACCCAAATCCACCAATCCATCAAAATGCTGCAGACCTGTTAAAATCAGCAGAAACGCAATTGTCATTGCTGCCGGTGCGGCTTTTGCCAGAAAAGCTGTTGGGAACACAATAAGCATGTTTGCGGTTGAAAGCAAAAAGTCTATGATGTAGCTGGATGCAACAAAATATGCTGCTCCAAAAGCTCCAATTAATGCGCCGATTAAGGGGAAAAGGTAGATGTGTTGGGCAGTGTTTAGCACAAAGTCTTCTTTTGTGTTCATTGGGATTATGGTTAAGAAAGATAACAAATCCCTAAACGTTTTTATAGTTTTCAACGGCGACATATATTCTAACAACTACCATTAGTGAATATAGGCTTTGTCGTGAGAGGGATGGAGGAACTTAACAGTAAAAAAGTGATGGTTACTGGCGGCGCAGGCTTTATCGGTTACCATCTGACAAAAAAACTTGTAACCTTAACCCCCAACTTAACAATTTATGACGATTTATCCAGCGGAAAAATGGAAAACGTAAACGACGTACCATCCGCCAAATTCGTCAAAGGAGATATTTTAGACGCAAAAGCCCTCCTTGCACAAGAAAAAACTGACTTAATTTATCACTTAGCAGCTCAAGTTGTAGTTCCATACTCAATGGAAAACCCCCTGATTGACTTTGACACTAACGCTAAAGGAACCATGCATGTTTTGGAAAAAGCCCGCAAAGACGACGCAAAACTCGTTTTTGCTTCAAGCGCCGCAGTTTATGGCAACCCTACAGTTTTTCCAACTCCTGAAGGCTATGGTTTTCACCCCTTCTCATGTTATGGTTTAAGCAAGGTTGTCGGGGAAGAATACTGTCAAATGTACCAGAGCCAATATGGACTGGACATAACCATCATGCGGTTTGCAAACGTTTTCGGTCCAAGATGTCACGGTGTAATCCACGATTTTATTGAGAAACTGGAGAAAAACCCTGATAAACTGGAAATAATCGGCACAGGCTTGCAATCCCGCGATTTCGTGCATGTATCTGATGTGGTGGACGCGCTCATAAAAGTGGGAGAGAGCAAAAAAGCAAACGGTGAAGTCTACAACATCGGCTGCGGAACAACCACTTCAATTCTTGAACTTGCAAAAATGATAATCAAAATTCTTGGGCTTAAAAAAACAGTAATCACTACCACCAACGTTTCTTGGCAGGGTGACGTGACAAAAATCTGGTTCAACAATAACAAGGCTAAACGAGAACTGAAATGGAACCCAAAAATCACCTTGGAAGATCACATACGCGAAATTATCGCTGAGAGGAAAAACTCCAAATGAGTTCTGCCTCGCCAGTAAAGGGCTTACTTGCTCTACTTCGGCTTCCTTACTGGCTAATGACAGGTGGCTTATCACTTTTAACCGCGCGTGCAATAACCAAAGCAAGCCTAGGCAGCATAGAAACCACGCTTGGCGCGTTGAGTTTTGGGTGGGTTGCCCTTCTGATTTTCTTTTCCATGGCTTTTATCACGTCCGCAGGGTTTGCTATAAACGATTATTTTGACCGAGAAAGTGACGCTGTAATCAAGCCTAAGCGTCCTATCCCTTCAGGGGCGCTATCTTTAACGCAGGTTATGGCGGTTTCAGGCGTGCTTTTTGCGGTTGGGCTGGTTTTGGCTTTCTTGATTAACTGGCTTAGTTTTGCAATTATCGCTGTTGATTCCGTTTTGCTTTTGATTTATTCGTACATGGTGAAACGTAAATCAGGGTTCATAGCCAATGTGTTAGTTGGAATTTTAACTGGTACCGCTTTCCTGTATGGGCAAGCAACAGTCTCCAATACAATCAGTATAATTTCATTTACCCTCTACCCAATAGCTTTTGGAACCATAGGCGGTAACGTACTGCGTGATGTCCTAAGCGTTGAAGGCGACACGAAAGTTGGTTATCCAACGTTGCCACAGAAAATCGGTAACATCAAATCCATTAAAGTAGCTGCAATTTTCTTCCTGTTGACAGGGTTACTTGCGCCATTGCCTTCTATACCCTTCTTTGCGGACCACTTCACCATTTACTATCTTCCCTGTATTCTTTTGTGGAGTGTTCTGCTCATCTATGCATCAGTTCGCCTTATCACTTCAGCCTCAACTCTTCAAAGCGTACGAAAATATGAACGCATAGTTACTATGTCCATGATTCTTTTACCTATAGCGTTAATATTTGAAGCCGTACTCGGAGGGTTACTGTGAGCGAAACCAAAAGCATCTGCCCCGAATGTCAAAAGAAAATCAATGCACAACTCCGTGAAGTCAACGGCAAAATCCAGATCATCAAACAGTGTCCAGAGCACGGTGAATTCAAAGCTACCCACTGGCAAAGCATACCCATCTTTGAACACATGATAAAGTACGACCAGTTCCAATACCTCGGCGACCTCAACGCACCAAAAGACCCAGCAGGTTGCCCATACAACTGTGAAAAATGCAAAATTCACGCCTCAGGAACCGTCATCGGCGTTATCGATGTAACTAAACGTTGCAATTTTAAATGTGCAATTTGCTTCTCAACCTTCCCAGATCAAGGTGAAGATTACGAACCCACCAAAGAATCCCTCATAAACATGCTCGAGTTCGCCGCTAAAGCTAACCCTAAACCCCCAGCGATCCTGTTTTCAGGCGGCGAACCGTTGGAACGCGAAGACATGCCTGAAATCATAGCCGCTGCTCACAGGCTAAAATTCATGACAATTTTAGCAACTAACGGAACTCACTTGGTTGATACTCCTGGTTTGGCAAAGCGACTCAAAGATGCAGGGTTAAACATTGTTTACTTGTCTTTTGATAGTTTCCATGAAGAGTTCAACAAAAAAATCCGTGGATTGCCCCTGGTGGACATTAAGCTCAAAGCGATTGATGTCTGCCGCAAATACGATATGGAAGTCATTTTGGTTAACACGTTAATGAAAAGCCTCAACGATGAGGAAGTCGGTGACATGATTCGATTCGCAGCCCAAAACACAGACATCATAAGAGGCTTAATTTTCCAGCCCATAGCTTTCACTGGCAGAGCAACTGAGAATCCTTTCCGCGAGAACTTTCGGGAATGGAGTTTTGCCGAGGACGTGGAGACACAGACCAATGGGGAAGTAAAAGCCACCGATTTGTTTCCGATGTCTGTTATGACTTCACCGATTAAAATCATGCGTAAATTCATGCAAAAACCCTGGCCACTGTTTTCGTGCAGTCCACAATGCGGCATCGTGAACTGGATTTACGTTTCTAAAAGCGGCAAAATGTTCCCAATTAATCGTTTTGTGAATTTTGACAGATTCTTCAGTACCATTCGCAAAACCGCTGAAAACGCCGAGTCAAAAGGCAAATTCTCACTGCTTTCTTCACTGTTTATGGCTTCCATGCTGTCAATGAACATGTTCTTAGTTACCCGAGAAGTGGGTATGCCGACTTTGTTAAAGTCGATTTTGCGTATGCACATTTCACCTTCTTATCAGTCGCTGGGTAAAATCCGCCGCAGAATCTTCCTACTAGGTTGCATGGCATTTATGGACAGTTACAACTTTGACGTTAACCGCGTACGACGCTGCGTAGTTCACTACATTACCCCTGACCTCAAAATCATACCCTTCTGCGCCTACAACAACGTGCATCGCGTTGCAATAGAAAAGGAGTACATACAAAGAACCAAAAAAGCCTAATTTTTCCTCTTTTTAGGCAATTAAGACTTTTTCTCAAAATTGTTGCTGTTTTTGTTGCACTATCTTCAGGGTACCCTCGATTTTTTTCCAGTGCGCACCCTGCCAATACACTTGTCCGCAGTTGGGGCATTTCCAGAATTTGTCATTATAGAGAAGCGTGTTTGCTTCCACGTCAGTTTGGATTTGGGTTTTTGCGGTTGGGTTTAGTTTAGCTCCGCATTTGGGGCAATAGGATTTGTCCATATCAATTTCCACGTCTAAACTGTAGCGGCTTGCCAACTGTGCGAGTCTTCCTGTTTCATTTTTAGCATCCACATAAAACACTTCAATACCCTTGCTAACCGCACGATGATACAGCTCAAAATCCCTTGTCAAAAGCACCCTGTTCTCTTTTTTTGCCACAGCTAAAAGTTCATTGTCACCCATTTTAATGGAATACTCTACGTCGTGTCCAAGCATCCGAAGCCAACGTGCAAGTTTTCCCAGCATGCCATCTGCGAGGAACTTCAAATTTTGCCTCTCCGCAGAACCATGCCGCAGCCTGCTTTTGCTACAATTTCGCCCTCATCCATGATTAGTTTGCCATTTACGTAGGTTTTAACTGGTTTTCCTTGGGCTTCCCAGCCGTCGTAGGGTGAGAATTTGGCTTTAGACTTAAATTTTGATGCCTCAATCTTGAAGACTCTCTTGTAATCCACAACGGTTAGGTTCGCTTGGTTTTCTGCTTTAAGCTTGCCCTGACCTTGTAGACCAAAGATTTCTGCGGGTTTTTCCGCTAAAAGCTCTACTACCCTTTCAAGACTCAATTTACCCCTGTTAATCTGCGTCAATAGCAAAGGCAACGTGACTTCTAATCCTGGTAATCCCGGTTTAACCTCCCAAACATCTTCCGCCGACTTTTCATTCAAAGTATGGGGTGCATGGTCAGAACCCAGCGAATCCACGATGCCCTCGGTGATGCCTTTCCAGAGCGCTTCAGTTTGGTCTGGACTGCGGATTGGAGGCGCAACAATTATCATGCTTCCCAAGCGGGGCGTGTCGGTGCTGGATAGGAACAGGTGGTTTGGGGTTACCTCACAGGTGACTGCTCTGCCCTCTTTTTTTGCTTCAGAGATTGTGTCTAAGCCTTCTTGTGAGGTAACATGGCAAAAATGAATTTTAGCTTTGGTTTTTTTGGTGACTGACAGTAAATGTTTAATGGCTTTTTGTTCTGCTTCTGGAGTATGCGCTTGAAGAAACGCTGCTGGACTGCTTTTTTTGGCTGCTCGAAGCATAGCCTCATTAAATCCTACCAAATCCTTATCTTCAGCATGAACCGCGACAGGCACACCAAGCGCTCCAACCTGCTCAAAAGCTTCAGTCATTGCTGCGTCATCATCAAGGTTTAAGCCGCCAACCTGAGCGCCCATAAAAAGTTTAAACCCAAAATTCCCCTCAGCAACAATATCACCAATCTGCTTTGTCTCTTTGGGGAATTCGCTGTAGAATCCAACATTAACCATTGTGCGCCGCTGGGCTATTTCCATTCGGTTACGCAATGTTTGTGGGCTCATAGTTACAGGGTCATTGTTTGGCATGTCCAGAACCGTTGTGAAACCCCCCGCTGCCGCTGCCGATGTGCCCGAGTGGAAATCTTCTTTGTATGCTTTGCCTTCATCTCGCAGATGTACATGCGTGTCGATGAGTCCAGACAAAACCAGCAAGCCTTTTAGGTCAACTTTTTCGTCAGCTTGGGGCATGTGAGTTTCTTTGCCGATTTTCTGGATTTTGCCTTCCTCAATTGCGATGCAGCAGTCCAAAACTTCCTTGTTTAGGTATGCCTTAGCATTTTTCAGCACAGTGTCAGCAATCATGCAGGGTCACGCTATCAATTAAGAATTAGCCAGTTAAAAAGAATTATTAAAAAAGAGGCTATTTCTCGCGAAGCTCTATGAGGCATTCATCGCAGATGTTTCTGCCCTCATATTCTCTGAGGTTTTCTGAGTAGGCGTTGCAGTTTTCGCAGTAACCTGATAAGGGTGCTTCTTCAAGTTCTTCTTCGCCTTCCTCAATTCGGCTTTTCTCCTGCATAATCTCAAGAAGCTCCGACATAACGCCCAGAAGGTCTTTGCTTGAAATTATCCCAACCAAATTACCCTTATACATAACGCCCAATCGTCGAATATCTAACCGATTCATTCTCCTTGCGGCATCAGTGACCGTGGCATCTGGCTCAATTGTTACTAGTGGAGTAGTCATGATTTCTTTAACTTTTACGATGTCTGGCTTGAGATTGTTTGCTATAACCCGAATTACCAAGTCGCGTTCGGTTATTATGCCTATGGATTTTCCTGACTCGTTGATAACAATAACGCATCCTACGTCGCTTTGCGCCATTGACGCTGCAGCTTGGTTTGAGGTGCTTGTTTCATCTATTGTTATAACTGGGCTGCTCATGACATCTTTTACAAGCATTCGTGGTCTTAATCCAATTTCGGACATAAATTTCACATCCAGCAATCAAGCCACACTGGGCTACACTTGAAACTATAAGGTACACTAATTTAAGAGTTGCTTAAGTACAAGAAACTGCATCAAACAATGTATACGACAAGGCGTGAATACACATGCTAAAGTTAAACACTGAAAAACTAATCAAAATATCTGTTATGGGCGAAATAGCAAGCCCAACTATCCGAAACGTTTACTCCATTTCACCAACAGGAGCACCCACAGTCATGACAAGCGTCGGCGGAATAACCTACAACCTGCGAGTCGGCGACCCTGCCTGTGGCTGGATGGCAGACCATGCAGAACCATGCGTAAGCTTAGAAAACAAGGAAAACGACGCCCGATTTGGCTCAGCAGCAAACACTGCCTTCAACGTGTTATCATGTGTTGGTAACGAAGCAATTGTGGCAAGTGGTGATGCTAAAGGTGAGCGAGGTGTTGTAACTGGTAAACATGGTGGTGTCGAGCATGTGATGGTTGATTTTTCTGAGCAAATTGTTGAGAAATTGTTGCCTGGTGACCGTGTTTTAATTAAAGCCTTTGGCACAGGCTTAAAACTGCTGGATTTTCCAGAAATAAAAGTTATGAATATGGATCCCAAGTTTTTGGAAGCTTTAAATCCCCTTGCGGATGGTGAGACGCTTGAGGTTTCAGTGGCACATGTTATTCCAGCAGCGATTATGGGTTCAGGGCTGGGTGCTACTCAGGTAAATTCAGGTGATTATGACATTCAATTATCCGATGAGGTGATGGTTGAGAAGTATAGTTTGGCTTCTCTGCGGATAGGTGACATAGTTGCTATCGTGGATGCTGACCACAGTTTTGGCAGGATTTATCGTCAAGGCGCCATGAGCATCGGAATTGTAGTTCATTCAAACTGTGTCGCTGCAGGTCATGGTCCAGGTGTAACTACACTTATGACTTCCTCTTCTGGAAAGATATCTCCCAAGTTAAATCAGGCAGCTAACATCGCTTCATTGTTAAAGTTAAGAGCACATATATAAGAGTGGATATCCACTTATGGAGCGATTAGAAGAGAGGTCAAAATAATTGCCATTTAAGCGTAAAAGCAGAGGAAGATCAAAAGGCAGTAAAGGAAGCAGCAGTCTAGTTCAATGTGCAAACTGTGGTTCAATGGTCCCACGTGACAAAGCAAAAAGATCCACTCGTCGCGTTTCGTTTGTTGAGCCGCAATTGGCAAAGGAACTTCGGGCTAAAGGCACGTTTCTGTCTTCTTGGGTGGACACAAAATACTACTGTATTTCCTGCGCGGTTCACCGTGGCATCGTTAAGGTGCGAGCCGAAAACGAGCGTCATTCACGAGGCTATAAACGAAGATCCTAAATGCTACTTTTCTTTTTTAATTCTTTGTAAACATGTATTGCTCTTTGTAAAACTGTAAAGTTTGAAAGCACTGCCAACAAGGCTATGCCGTAACCAAGAGCTGGCAACCAAAAGAACGCAATTATGCTCACTACAGCTAAAATTAACATGCGTTCTGCGCGTTCGGCTAAACCAACAGACTCCATTTTTATCCCAATTGCTTCTGCCCGCGCGCGACAGTAACTCACCATCAAAGAACCTATCAATGCAGCAAGGCACCAGATGGTTCCCCAGTACGCTCCCCAAGCAGCATTTGTTAATCCAGCGATAATTATTGCGGCATAGAGTACTGCGTCTGAGTAGCGGTCAAGTAGTGAATCGAAAAATCCGCCAAATGGTGTTGCTTGTCCAAAAGTGCGGGCTACAATGCCGTCTAAGGTGTCGCAGAATCCTGATGCTAACATGAAAACGGTTGCTAAAATCAAAAGGTACAGTGAATAAGTTAATGCCAGTGCGTATGATGCTGCAGAGAGCAAGATAAGGGCAAAACCGATTATGCTGATTGTGTTGGGGGTTAAGCCTATTTTGTGTGCTGCCTGCGCCTGTGAGGTTAGCATTTGCTGGACGGACTTTTTGAGTTTAGTGAGCAAGGGTTTTCAACTTGAATGTTAGCTCAATAGGTGGTTGGCTGTAAAAAAGGCTTTCTAAGCAGCATTTACTGTTGCTTTGGGGTTGTAATTTTTTACTTGCTATTAGAATGTTAAAAAATGTCCTTTGTACACGTAAATGATTTAAATTCCCCTTGTACCTGTACCGCTAAATAGGTGATATAACTTTGGCTTTAGACCCAGTATTGAATGCAATCGTTACGATTTGTATTCTAGTTTTCTCAGCCAAGATTCTGGGTGAACTCTTTTCACGCTACAAGATTCCCTCGGTTCTTGGCGAGTTGGCAGCGGGTATTTTGCTGGGTCCTTACGCGTTTGGTAGCCTGCTCAATATTGGTGGAACTCCCCTGATTGAGCTTAATGAGATTGTGCGGGCTTTTGGTGAAATTGGCGGTATTTTGATTCTGTTTATTGCTGGGTTAGAGATGACTTTTACTGACTTCCGAAAGGTTGGTGTTCCAAGCTTTATTGTTGGAGCTTTAGGTGTTGTGGTTCCTTTTATTATCGGGTACGGTTTTTGCACGTTAATAGGCTATGACATTATTGTTAGTCTTGTTGTCGCTGCAGCTCTAGTAGCAACAAGCATTTCAATAACTTCACTTGTCTTGATTGAACTCAAGCAGATGCACCGAGTGGAATCTAAGATGATGATTAGTGCAGCTGTGGTTGATGACGTTTTAGGCTTGGCAGTTTTAGGTGTCATCGTCTCATTCATTTCCTCTTCAGCACCGATTGAACCCTTAAACGTGATTATCTTAATTTCAACCTCGCTTGCTCTGTGGTTGGCATTAACAGTTTTCTCCTCGTTTGTACTGCCCAGACTACTCAATTACATTTCTAAAGGCAACTCAGATGCTACAGTTGAAGCAACCGCTACTGCTTCCTGTTTTGGTGCTTCCGCGCTGGCAGCCGCAGTTGGCTTGTCACCAATTGTCGGTGCTTTTGCAGCTGGAATGGCGATTGCCAGTTCAAACACTATTGAAAAAATCCGTGCTTACGCCCAAAAACTCAGTATAGTGTTTTCCCCAATATTCTTCGCGTTAGCCGGAGCAGCCTTCAACATCAGAAGCTTTCTCACTTTAGACTGGCACTTCTACGCCTTCTTCTTTGCCTTAGTAATATTGGCTGTTGCAAGCAAACTGCTTGGATGTGGATTGCCTGCTGCACTGTTTTTGAAAAATCGTGCTAAAGGAATGAAAGTTGGTATCGGCATGATTTCCAGAGGTGAAGTCGGCTTGATTGTGGCTGGTGTAGCCATTTCTGCTGGCGCCAGAACTGAGAGCACTTACGCGGCAATTCTGGGTATGATAATGATTACCACTGTTCTCACGCCGCTTATGCTGCGTCGAGCCGCTGACAAAGAACCCCCTGAAGAAGTTCCACCAGAAGAGACCGACGACAAATCATCACCTGACTATATCCCAACCTACCCTCTATAGGGTATGTGTGTTTGGTTGATGCTTTTTTATACAGAAAACTGGTTTTCAACATTTAATTAGTAAAAATGTCGACATTAGGGGACCTCCCCTCTATGGTTTCTGCATTGTATTTCTAATAGGCTCCAAATAGACGGTAAATAGGTTGGCAAAATAAGAAGAGGTTGGTTGGATGTTAGTCTTCTCTCAATTTGAATATTTTGACTGCTGCCACAAAAATTATTTTTTTGTAGTCAGAGCTGTGTTGTTTTGGCGGGTTTGGTGTGTCTGGAACGGTATGTTGCTATGCTTATGGCGGCGATTATGGATGTGATGGTTGCGCCTGTGATTAGTGTGGCTGTTTCTGTCAGGTTGGGGTGCGTGCTGGTTGGGGCTGTCGCGTTGATGGTGAAATGGAATGTTGAGATTGAGTGGTAGATTGATTTTGGGTTGGTGCTGTTGGGTCCTTCGTAGATGGTTATGTTGTGTGTTCCGTTTGGTAGCTGTGGTAGTGTTGTGTTGCAGTTCCAAGTGTATACTGTGTATGGGTCATATGGCCAGTCGGTGACTTCGTATTGGCTGATGACTGTTTGATTTAATTTGCC